>CAIPRZ010000016.1 GCA_903867585.1 uncultured Chlamydiae bacterium | reverse complement strand
GCTCAAATTACATCATTTGGCTTTAGTCTATTCAATCCTTTGGATTTTAAATAAAGATAGAAGTTTATTAAATCTAGTATCCCTGCTTATTGCATCAGGAATCACTTTAGAAACCTTTAAAGCCCTTGTTAAAAAAGAAAAGGAATTAAAAAGCCTACAAACTATCGTTCATTTTTACGAAAAAATCATCAAAGATAACTTAGTAAAAATTTGTGAACTTGATGACAAGCTTTCTACTCTAATCTATCAACCTCTTCCCGATTTTTTAGAAGAGAGAGAAAAGTTAGATATTCCCCATTTTGAAGATCTTGAAGAAGATCAAGATCTTCCGAAGGTTCCCATAAAAAAGGAGCCTTTAAGACGATTAAGAAAAATCACAGTCACTCAGACTACGTTTTTCGATGCTTAAATAGACAGTAGTCGAATCTACTGATTCTTATTATTTTTTAAATAATTTATGTATTTGTATAAATCAGAAACGATAATAACAGAAAACGTTAAAATTCCTGATGTAATCCAATCGCGATTAGTGAGATAGGTTGTTTTTAAATAGGGTTGTAAAAAAGGAATAATGACTGAGCAGACTTGAAGAATTAAGGCTACAAGCATGGTTAAAAGAAGGTATATATTGTTTCTAAAGGGGATTCTTTTTAGATTTTTAAATGATGTTAGCAAAGGTTCTTTCAGTGAGCGGGAATTTTGTACATTCCAAATCTGAAAAAACCCGAGTGTGATAAAAGCTAATGTTTGAGCGTAGATAAGCGGTTTTTTTTCTATAAAAAAACTATAATAAAACATGCCTAAAGTTCCACATGACATAAAGCTGGAAATAATAATCATATAATAAAGCTTATGTTTTGAGATGAGGGCTTCATTAGGTTTAATGGGCTTTTCTTGCATAATATGAGGTGGTATAGCTTCAAAACACATGGGAAGAGTTGAGGAACCATCGGTCACTAAGTTAATCCATAAAAATTGAATAGGGGCAAGGGGAAGTGGCCATCTTAAAAGTATGGCAAAAACAACGCTTAACACACCGCTTGCTGCTGTCGTTAAGAGATAAGTTATAAGATTTTGCAATGTTTTAAAAATCATCCGACCCATTTTGATAGCTTTTACAAGGGTATTGAAATTATCATCTAGTAAAATAAGACTTGCTGCTTCTTTAGCTACATCCGCTCCAGAACCCATAGCTATCCCTATATGAGCCCCTTTTAAACAGGGAGCATCATTAACTCCATCACCTGTCATGGCGACAATTTGACCTTGTTCTTTTAAAGCGTTTACAATTTCAAGTTTATTTTGAGGGCTTACGCGTGCAAATACATCGGTTTTTGGTAATTTTAAACCTTTTTCAGAAGCTGACATTTTATCAATATCATGTCCGATTAAAACGGTGTAATTTGAGCCTTGGAATAGCTTTTTATAAATAGCTTGTGCTGTATGCGGATGATCGCCTGTAATCATTTTTACTGAAATACCTGCATCTGAGCATGATTGCATAATCTCAGTCATATGAGGTCTTAATGGATCTTGGATGCCGATAAGAGCGACAAATATGGCCTCTTTTATATCAGTGTTTTTTGTTCCATATACTGAGGGCAAAATAGCACAAGCGATTGCCCTTAATGCGTTTAAAGATAAGGCTTCTTGGTGCTGTTCAATAAGATTTTTGTTTAAAGGGATTATATTTCACTCATGATCATACATTCTTGTACAAAAGCTTAAAATTTTATCAAGTGAGCCTTTGATAAGAAGTGTTTTTTCCTCCCCTATCGTGAGCCGTGTTGCCATAAATTTTTCTTCAGATTCAAAAGGGATAGCTACTTCTGTAGATTGATTTGATTTGACAAAACCAAGTTTTTTTCCAAGCACTATTAAAGCCGCTTCTGTTGGATCTCCATTGCATATCCAGTGGTTATTTTCCATCAAAAGACTGGTTTCATGGGCAAGTGAGGCAATAAGTTTAAGATGAGAAAAATCACCACTGCCATTAACCTGTCCTTCTGGGCTGTAGCCTGAACCTGTGACCAAATAATGTTTGTTTCCAATAAAAAATTCAGTCACAGTCATTTGGTTGCATGTAAGTGTACCAGTTTTATCTGTACAAACAACACTAGTGCTTCCGAGAGTTTCAACAGCGTCCATGTGTTTAACAAGAGCTTTATTTTCAGCCATTTTTTTAACACCAATTACAAGGCATAGATTGATAGCAAGGGGTAGCCCTTCCGGCACGGCAGCTACAGCAAGGCTGACTGCCAGTAAAAATAAATCTAAAGCGTTATAACCTAGTAAAAGACCGATTCCTACCATCACAAGAATCAAAATGATTAAAAATAAGCTTAGGCGTTTAGAAAATATAGCAAGCCTCACAGCTAATGGTGAAGCTGTAGGTTCTATGGAATAAATAGATTTGGCTAATTTACCTAATTCAGTTTTTTCACCAATAGAGGTAATACAGGCTTTAGCCCGTCCCTTTACGATGGTGGTTCCTAAAAAAACCATATTCAGTTTATCACCTGAGACTGTAGTCTGTTTTAAATTAAGATCAGCCTCTTTTAAAACAGGAACTGACTCACCAGTAAGCATAGATTCATCTACGTAAAAATTTAGAGTCTCTAAAAGTCTAGCATCTGCTGGAACACGCATACCCGACTCAAGATAGATAATATCTCCCGGGACCAGCCCATCAGATAAAATATCTTGTTTAACACTATCTCTTAAAACTCGCGTCGTATGGGTCAATAAGCTTTTTAAACTCTCTAGGGTCTTATTTGTTTTTAAAGTTTGAAAAAGGCCAAGACAAGCATTGAAAAGGATCACAGATCCTATAGCGATGGCATCTGTAATTCCTTTGGTAAAGACTTTGATGGATAAAGCGGCGATTAAAATCCAAATAATTGGGTCTTTGATTTGAGAAAATAGAAAATCTTTAACGGGATGGTTTTTTTTTTCTTTCAGTCTATTTAGACCAAAGAGTTCTAATCGGATCAATACTTCTTGAGAGGATAGTCCTTTTAAAGGGTCAACATTTAATGAAGAAATCACTTCTTCTTTAGATAATTGAGAAGGATCTTTATGTAGAGCCATACCTTAATTACCACATAATAGCTATTCTATTTAAGTAAGGGATTTATCTTTAAAAGGCTATTATTTTGGGGCTATTGTCAAAATTTCAACCCCATCTTTTGTCACTAGAAGGGTGTGTTCACATTGGGCTGATAATTTCCCATCGATGGTTCTTGCTGTCCACTTATCATGAAGATCAATAATCGCTTCTGATAGTCCTAAATTAATCATAGGTTCGATCGTAAAGGTCATCCCTTCTTCCATGGGAATATTTAAACCATTTTTATTATGGGGGATTTGTGGGGGTTCATGAAAATCGCATCCGACTCCGTGGGCGACAAATTGATGCACTACGGAACATTTTTGCGATCTGGCATAATTTTCAATCGTCTCTCCGATCTTTGATAATAAAGCCCCTGGCTTTACCTCATTTATAGCAAGTTCTAAGCAATGCTCAGTAACAGATATAAGGTGCTTAGCCTCTTTACTGATCTCACCGATGGCAACCATACGAGAACAGTCCCCATAATAGCCATCAACAATACTTGTGACATCGATATTCATAATATCCCCTTTTTTAAGGGGAATATCGTT
>CAIPRZ010000015.1 GCA_903867585.1 uncultured Chlamydiae bacterium | reverse complement strand
CTCCTATCCCCAAGAAAGCTCGCTTAAAGCTGTAAAATACGCGCTTGAAAAAAAAGAATATGAATATTTTTGTATTTTTACAGCCGATAACTCTACAACGGATGTGATGCATCTTTTAGAAGATGTCAAAAAAGATTTAGAAGAAGAGCCGTTGAAAAAGTTTTTATCTCAAATGGTTCCTTTATCTCGTTCCTTAGATAGAGCCTATGGGCAAAAAAAATTGGCTGATAAAATCAAGGAATGGGTCAAGGTTGTTAAATTTTTTTCTAAAGTTTAATGATAAAAAAACCTTTTAATCTTATGCAATACAGACGTATGTTAAGCTTATATCTAGGTATTACAGGGAATAGATCCTCATGCTAATTACAAGTTTTTTGCAAAGGTATTTACTCAATAAAGATCTTAGTGAAGTTGATAGTGCAGCCGTGGCGCAGCTGGCCTCGTTAGATCATTTATCTCAAATAGCTCCCGATATCGCGGACAGCTTAATGGCAGAACTTAAAGATCAAAGAGCCTCTTTAAAACTCATTGCTTCAGAAAATTACAGCTCTTTGGCTGTACAACTGGCTATGGGTAATTGGCTGACTGATAAATATGCGGAAGGGGTACCCGATAGAAGATTTTATGCTGGCTGTCAGTATGTCGATCAGATCGAAGCCCATGCTGTAAATTCAGCCAAAAAACTTTTCAATGCCGAGCATGCCTATGTTCAACCCCATTCAGGAGCTGATGCTAATCTTGTCGCTTTTTGGGCCATGTTATCGGCTAAAATTGTGCCTCCTTTTTTAGCAAAATTTGGCAAAAAAACAGTCGATGAGCTTTCCATCGAAGAGCATGAGCTTTTAAGAAAACAGATGCTTGAGCAAAAACTCATGGGGATGTCGCTTAACGCCGGGGGTCATTTGACGCATGGCTATAGACACAATATCTCTTCAAAACTTTTTCATAGTGTTCAATATGATGTCGATCCAAAAACCCTTCTTTTAGATTATGACAAGCTTAAAGAGCAGGTACTAAAAGAAAAGCCGTTTATTTTAATCGCTGGCTACTCCTCTTATTCACGAAAATTAGATTTTGAAAAATTGAGAGAAATTGCTGATCTTGTGGGCGCTTTCTTAATGGTGGATATGGCCCATTTTGCAGGACTTGTAGCAGGGGGTGTGTTTGAAGGAGTTTATAATCCGATCCCATATGCCGATATTGTCACAACCACCACGCATAAAACTTTAAGAGGTCCCCGCGGAGGCTTAATTTTATGTAAAGAGGCTTTAAAAGAGTTTGTCGATAAAGGATGCCCTGGTGTTTTAGGAGGTCCGTTGCCTCATGTAATCGCTGCAAAAGCGATCGCTTTTGATGAAGCACTAAAACCAGAATTCCAAACCTATTCTAGACAAGTAGTTTTAAATGCCAAAGCTTTAGCCCAAGGACTCATGGATCGAGGAGTTACCATTTCAACAGGTGGCACCGATAACCATCTCATGGTAGCTTCCATTTTTGATCGATTTGGTCTGACAGGAAGACAGGCAGAACTGGCTTTAAGAGAGGCGAAAATCACGGTTAATCGCAATGCGATCCCTTATGATAAAAATGGTCCCTGGTATACCTCTGGTATCCGCTTAGGAACTCCAGCACTCACTACGCGTGGATTGAAAGAAAAAGAGATGGAAATTATAGCAGACCTTATTGTGACCCTTTTATCTCATACAAGACCGGTGGCCCAGTCGCGGGCTCAAGTGGTGATTGATGAAAATGTTTTAAGCCAGGTAAGAAGATCTTTATCCGAACTCTTAGCGGAGTTTCCCCTTTATCCAGAACTTTTAATTGATGAAATAGGTAAATAACCATGTATAGACTTGATGATGAACCTGAAACAGAAGCCCCACAAGGGGTAGCTACAAAAAAAATTGATGATCGTATTGATGCTCTGTTATTAAGACATCGCCGCATTTTTATTTGCGATGCGGTCTCTTCAGAAAGTGCCAAAGAGATCATTCGCAAACTCTGGTTTTTAGAACTAACTGATCCTGGAAAACCGATTTTAATGGTGATCAACTCTCCAGGAGGCTCTGTGGATTCTGGATTTGCGATTTGGGATCAAATCAAAATGATTTCATCACCAGTAACAACGCTTGTGTGTGGGCTTGCAGCTTCTATGGGATCTATTTTAAGCCTCTGCGCTCCTAAAGGAAAACGGTTTGCTACCTCTCAATCCCGTATTATGATCCACCAACCCTCTATTCATGGAGTGATTCGTGGTCAAGCGACTGATTTAGATATTCAAGCTAAAGAGATTCTTAAAACGCGTAAACAAATTGTTCAAGTCTATGCCAAAGAAACTGGCAAATCACATGAAGAGATCGACAAAGCTGTTGACCGTGATAGTTGGTTTTCAGCCGATGAAGCCAAAACTTTTGGACTCATCGATAAAATTGTGCACTCCTATAAAGATATCGGCTTTTAGTGCCCTTTAGTTTTTATAAATGGCAGGCTTTTGGTAATGATTTTATCCTTATTGAAAGCGTGCCCTCTTTGGATCTAGTTTCTAAGATAAAAGATCTTTGTCACAGAAAATATGGAATTGGCGCCGATGGGGTCATTTTTTTAGATCTTAACAAAGATATTCCCCAGATGCATTTTTATAATGCCGATGGAACACAGACCCTTATGTGTGGCAATGGACTAAGATCAACCCTAATACATCTTATTCAAAAAAATAAAGAGCCCAAAGTTTATTTTGGCAATAAACTCTATAGCGCTTTTTCGGAAAAAGAACGCTTATTTGTAAACATGCCTTATCCTCAACCTTTATTTCTAAAAGACCCCATTCATAAAGGGATATGGGTAGATGCTGGGGTTCCCCATTTTCTTATTGAAATCTCTGATGTTCATAAAGCCAGGCTTGATAATAGCTATTTTGCTCTCCGTTACCATCCAAGCTTTGGTAAAGAGGGGACTAATATTACTTTTTATGAAAAGAAAGGGGCTCAAGTTTTTTTAAGAACCTTTGAGCGGGGTGTTGAAGAAGAAACTTATGCTTGTGGAAGCGCTGCTATTGCTTGTAGTTTTTTAACCGACGATGAAGAGTTAGAGATGATTTATAAGACCGGTCAAAAAGCTTTTGTCAAAAAAAATAAACAACAGGTTTCCTTATCAGGAGAAGCGAGCTGTGTTTTTCAAGGACTCTTTTTTTAAAACTTATAGCCAAGTTTCACACTTACTGAATTTTCTAAAAACCCCGATCCTTGCAAATAGGTATAGGCTAGCTGCCACTGGAAATGATCTTTAGATCCTTCAAGACCTGTATGAAAACGGAGATAACTACTTGTTGGAATTTTATCTGTGTAGGTCCCATAAACTGAGGTTCCTTTAAAAGCAGCCTGATAATTTTCACCACTTAGATAATCTTCATAAAGCCAAGAGGCATCTAAGAAAAAAGGGAATAAATAATCCTTGGGTAATGTGTAAATAAAACCTATGGCATTACGAAATACACTAATGTGAGAAGACTTTAATATTAAATCGGCCCCTTGTGTGTTATATTCCGTGTAGGAATTATCAAATCCATAATTATAGCCGATTTGATCATAGAGCTTTAATTCGCCATTAGATCTTTTAAAGCTATAGCTAAGCCTTCCATCAACAGATAAATTCCAAGCCCCATTTTGGTTTATGGCCGTTTGATCTAAAAAAGCTAAAGGACTTGATCCTTTGATATAGCTATAGCCAAAAAGGGTATCAAGACCGGCCTGAAAAGAACCCACCCCAGAAGAGACTCCTACTGTGGCATAGCCTGTAGTATATTCAGCGGTTGCATCAAGAGGTGTAATAGTCAAATAAGACTCTGCTGCCCCTAATCCCCAAAGAGTTTTTAGTTTAGAAAAATTCCAGGTAAAAACAGCTAGTTGATAAAAACTATTAATCCGGTAAGCGTCATAGCAACAGGAAGCATTTTGAGTTAAATAATCATAACCCCCAATTAAAAATAAATTAGGCTCTGAATTTTCTGCATAAAGAGCTATTTCAAGCTCTTTATGAAGGAGTAAATCTAACTTTTCTAAACTAAATTGAATCTTTTTAAAATTAGGTGACAATGCATTGAGAGCTGCTAATTGTTCATCAGGAGATAGGGTTAAAATAAGATTGTAAATATTTTGCGTGGCAATCGGGCAATTACCATCGATTTGATTTAAAATGGTTGCAGTTGTGGCTGCATCCACGCAGCAGCCTGTAGGAACAGAAATATTTTTAGGGAAAGAGGCCTTTAAAATAAGGTCATTGGGAAGGAGTTCAAGACTAAAAATATCTCCATATTGGCTATTATTCACCAATTGGGGAATCGTTCCACTAAAGCTTGAAAAGGTTGAGATCGTATAAGAATATAAATTTTTTGGGGCATTAATAATAGAGCTTATAATGACCTGGCTTGAATTATCAAAACTTAAATTACCTCCGACAATCAAAAGATTGGAATTTACATTATTAATAGCTACTTTCAAGCTTGAATTTTCCCCAACAAAACTAATGTTACCGTTAATCTTTAAATCGCCAAGGGTACTAATATTAAGTCCTGGATAGACATTACCTAAAACTTGTGCTGAATAAGGATTATTTCCTTGACCTTGTAAAGACCCAGATCCGGTTACTGATATTGTGGCATTAATATTGCAATTATCGATAAATAAGATGCCGCTTGTATTAGTTGCTAGGCTTAAATTACTCGTATCAAACCCCTCTCCTACAATAATAGTCCCTTGAGTTATTGGAACAGAGCAGGAGGCGTATCCAGAAATCCATATTTCACCCGATCCTGTACAAGACCCACCTGTAAAAGAAGAGGTGGCAGCTTGTCTTGCCCAAGAACCGGTATCAGTTAAGTAATCTAAGGAAATTAGACCATTATTAATTAGGTATCCATTTGTTAGGGCAAGTTGAGCAGGTCCTATGTGACATGAAGGATCATTACTAAGATAACCATTTGAACTGATTGTAAGGGAGTGTTGTAAATAGGGGGCTATGAAGCCTGATCCTAAGTTAAAAACCGATCCTCCTGTCATAACTATCGAATCAGCAAGGTATCCCAAAGTTCCAGTATTAGATAATGTGCCAGAGAGAATATTGATTTTTAAAATACCTTTTCCCATTTCACCAGTATTTGTGATGCTAGCACCATTAATAGTGATGGAAGAGTTGATGGAAGAGGTATTAAAATTTTTCAATTCAGCATTTAAAAAGGGAGGGCTTAATGAATAAAGATCAAAATAAAAAAGGCTCAAAAAACCAAAAGCTACTTTTTTAGAGAAGATTTTTGATCTAAAACTTAACACTTGGGGCTCATAATAGTTTTATCAATAATCATGCATGTTAGGGAGATAGTATTTAAAAGCAAAATATTTTCTTCAGGGTAATGAAAAAAAAAAGTTACAAATTAAAACTAATTTGTTAATAAAAAAATAATAACAAATTAGTTTAATAAAATGTTTTTTTCTAAAAAGCTTGTTTTCTCTTTGTGTGTTTTATCAGCAACCTTTCTAAATGCGAATTCTTCTCTTAATATTTCTGGGGCTTCTATAACAAATACAGGACAAATGGGAGAAAATCTCTCTACTGTCACAATGACCTCAGGAAGCTTAACAAATAGCGGCACTTTTGGATTTCAAGTAGGGACTATCTCCATTTCAGGAGGTTATATTAACAATAGTGGGGTCATAGGTGAAAACAGTACTATTTTCGATATTACTGGCGGAAGCTTTACCCTGACAGGTAATTCCAATATAGGTTCGGGAACTAATACAAGTTTAAGTATCAATAATGTTGCCATTACAAACCCTGTGGCTGGTGTTATTGCTAATAATGCATTAAGTTTTACACTTGGAACAGCAGGTGAGTTAATAAATTCTGGAAATGTTGCACCCCAAGCCGTTGTTTATATTTATGGATCTGTGACCAATAACGCAGGTGGTGCTGTTGCTAATGAATCTGGAACTTTTACACTTGGAACAGCGGGTGCATTAACAAATTCTGGTTTGGTAGGATACAAGGCCGGTTTTATTACCATATATGGATCTGTGACCAATAACGCAGGTGGTGCTTTTGCTAATGAATCTGGAACTTTTACGCTTGGAACAGACGGCAAGTTAACAAATTCTGGATATGTAGCCTACTCAGCGGGCGTTGTTAACCTAGATGGATCGGTGACCAATAACACAGGTGG
>CAIPRZ010000014.1 GCA_903867585.1 uncultured Chlamydiae bacterium | reverse complement strand
GCAAGAAGAGGCCTTTTTAGTTTTTTTTAATCGAATAATTTAAGGACTTGTTCCCCATGGTAAAACAAATTCAATTCAATCAAGAAGCGCTCAAGTCCATCTTAAACGGGGTTCAGACGATGGCAAAAGCTGTCAGTGTAACCTTAGGCCCTAAAGGGAGAAATGTGATTATCCTTAAGGAGTTCGGATCGCCTATTTCGACTAAGGATGGGGTGAGCGTTGCTAATGAAATTATTCTTAAAGATAAATTCGAAAACATGGGAGCTCAAGCTGTAAAAGAGGCCTCTTCTAAAACTAATGAAGTTGCTGGAGATGGAACGACAACTGCGATTGTTCTTGCTGAAGCGATTTTAAGTTTGGGGGTTAAAAATGTATCCGCTGGTTCCAGCCCTATGGCCATTAAGCAGGGAATGGATAAAGCGGTTAATGCTCTTTTAAAAGAGCTTGATGCCTTATCCAAACCGGTCGATTCACAAGATGAAATTTTGCAAATAGCAACCATCTCCGCAAGTAATGATCTAGAAGTTGGAAAATTTATTGCTCAAGCTATGGGAAAAGTAGGTAAGGATGGGACTATCACCATTCAAGAAGCAGGCGGGGTTGAAACAACTCTAGATGTCGTTGATGGGATCCGTTTTGATAAAGGGTATGTTTCCCCCTATTTTGTGACTCATCCTGATAAAATGATGGTAGAGTTAGATAATCCCTACATTCTTATCACTGATAAAAAGATATCTAATGCTAAAGAACTTGTTCCCATTTTAGAAGCTGTACATCAAGAGCAAAAACCTCTTGTGATCGTAGCAGATGATATTGATGGAGAAGCTTTATCAACACTTGTTGTGAATAAACTCAAAGCCGGACTTAAAATCTGCGCTGTTAAAGCCCCCTCTTTTGGAGACAAACGTAAAGCTATTTTACAAGACATTGCTATTTTATCCGGGGCTGCTTTTGTTACTGAAGATGTTGGATTGAAACTTGAAAAGGCTGAGATTAGTCATCTTGGAAAATGTAAAACCATTAAAATATCTAAAGATCAAACTACCCTTATCGGTGGATGCGGCATTAAAGATGAGCTTCAAAAGCGAATGGAAGAATTAAAAGGCTTAATCAAAAAAAGCTCTTCAGATTATGAAAAAAAAGAGCTAGAAAGTAGGCTTGAAAAATTTGCTGGAGGCGTTGCCATAATTCATGTCGGGGCTGTGACAGAATCAGAGTTAAAAGAAAAAAAAGCACGCATGGAAGATGCCTTGCAAGCCACAAAAGCTGCAGTTAAAGAGGGAATTGTTGTGGGTGGTGGCGTTGCTTTAATTAGAGCCTCTAAAGTTATCGATTCCTTAAAACTCGATAACGAAGAAGCTTTAGGAGCTATGATTATAAAAAAAGCTTGTTTTGCCCCTGCTATAGCTATTGCTAATAACTGTGGACAAATCGGCGCTCTTGTTGCTGAAAAAATTGCTCAAAACACCGGTTTTTATGGGTACAATGGTTTTAAGGATCATTTTGGGGATCTTATGAAAGATGGGGTTGTAGATCCTGTCTTAGTGACTAAAAGTGCTTTGAAAAACGCAAGCTCTGTAGCAGGTCTTCTTTTAACGATTGCCTGTATGATTACCGATAAGCCCCAACCCAAAAAATCGGCGCCATCACTTGCCGATATGGGCGGTATGAGCGGCTATGACGGCATGGATATGATGTAAATTTATTATTTTTAGGCCCCTTAAACTATAGTTTACTCTTTAGAAAAAGGGCCTTCTTTGTGTAAACTTCAGTATAACCACGCACTGGTAGCTCAGTTGGATAGAGCACATGGCTACGAACCATGAGGTCAGAGGTTCGACTCCTCTCCAGTGCAATCTTTTATTTATTCCTAAAGCTTCCCTTTTGTTAAATAATAATTTAAATATGACGCTTACCAGTTGCATTTAGGTTAAATCGGGTTATTATATTCCCAAAAAAGGGCCCAAGCCTGGTAAACTTAACTAAAATTTTACGGACTTTTTGAGCGTGAGTTATCAAGTTTATACAAGATCCTGCGGTGAATATGCGACAAATGCCTATCTTTTAGTGTCTGGGACACAGGCTATTGCCATCGATGCCCCACCGGGCTCGTTTGAGTTTTATCAAGAGCTTTCTCATAAGCTAGGCACTCAGCTTCATTATCTTTTATTGACCCATAGCCATTTTGATCATATCGCCGATGCAGCTAAAATCCAGGCTCACGGGATAAAAGTTGGCATTCATCCCCTAGATAAAGGAAATTGCTTACAGCCTGGATCAGATCGATTACCACAGATGATGGATGTAAAGCCCTTTACACCCGACTTTCTATTGGAAAAAGGAGATCTTGTTCTTGATGACTTTTTGATAAAAGTCCTTCATACGCCAGGGCATACTCCTGGTGGGGTCTGCTTTATAATTGAGGATCTCATGTTTTCAGGTGACACCTTGTTTAAAGGGGCCATTGGAAATATCAGCTTTCCCACAGCGGATAGAAAAAAAATGAGAGATAGTCTTGAGGTTTTACAAAACTTGCAGGCTCACTACACCGTTTATCCAGGACATGGACCCAAGACGGAGCTTGAATTAGAGAAAAAATTCATAAAAAAAATGTTAGAAAATATAGGTTAATTATGTCGTCAAATTTAATCGGTAAAACAGCGCCCTACTTTTCTGCAAAAGCTGTGCAAAATGGTCAAATTCTAGAAGATTTTTCTCTTCGTGATCTTACAGGATCTTATGTAGTTTTCTTTTTCTATCCTCTTGACTTTACTTTTGTTTGCCCAACAGAGCTGCATGCGTTTCAAGAAGAGCTGCATGAATTTGAGAAAAGAAATTGTAAAATCGTGGCCTGTTCTGTTGATAGCGTTTATTCCCATTTAGCTTGGCTAAAGGTGGAAAAAAAACAGGGTGGAATTCAAGGAATCACCTATCCAATAGTATCCGATCTTAATAAGACCATCTGCCGCCAATATCATGTCTTAAAAGAAGATGAAGGCATTGCTTATAGAGGGTTGTACCTGCTCGATAAACAGGGAATGATTCGTCATATGGTATTAAATGATTTATCTATCGGCAGAAGCGTTGATGAAGTATTAAGAACCCTAGATGCGTTGATTTTCCACGAAAATCATGGCGATGTGTGCCCTGCTAATTGGAAAGCGGGTGAAAAAGCCTTTAAAGCCGATCACGAAAGTCTTATGGCTTTTTTTGAATAACTTAATTGGTTAAAAAATCAAAAAAATCTTTTTCATTCATAAGAAATAGCGAGCGCTTTTTAAAAATTAAGCGCTAGGTTTTTTCTATAATTTCAAGATTTGAAACTCCTGGAAGTGCAATTCCTTGAATCGGAATGCTATCCCAATCCGTTTGTAAAAGTTCTAAGCCTTTATAATAATCATTAAGACTATAGCCTTCTTCCTCTACACGAAAAAATAAAACAGGTCTTTGATAGAAAATAGACTGTAAAGCAAGAATCAGCCCATAAGATTCTTGGGGTGCATGTCCAAACTGATTAAAAAGCTCTAAAGGCTCTTTACATAAGACAGGTCTACAAAAAAGCCCTTTTTCAGCTT
>CAIPRZ010000013.1 GCA_903867585.1 uncultured Chlamydiae bacterium | reverse complement strand
TTTTTTCTTTAAAATTCATTAGGAAATCAATTGATAATTTAGTATTGAAATATTCAATTTAAATACTAAAGGACTCCCCTTGAAAAGCAGTTTTAAACTTTTTCATAAATATTATTAATGCATCCCTGACTGTAAATTTATTAGGTAAATCAAAAGCTTATTATGAATAATTTGTCACAAAAAAAATGTGGTCCCTGCAGCTCTGGTACTATCCCTTTTTCAGAAAAACAGATAAATACTTTTAAGCCCTTAATTAATCCTTCCTGGACCTTAATTAACAATCTTAAGTTAGAAAGAAGTTATAAATTTCCCAATTTTATACAAGCTCTAGCATTTGTAAACCGGGTAGGAGAGCTTGCAGAAAAAGAGGGTCATCATCCTGATATTACTTTAAGCTGGGGGAAAGTCATCCTAGAGCTCATGACCCACAAAATTAAAGGCTTATCAGAAAACGATTTTATCTTAGCTGCAAAAATTGATGAATTAATTCCATAAAATTCTTGCTCTCATTTTATTTATTAGCTAATAAGAAATATAAATGAGGTTGTTATGAAAAATATTTCAGTATTGGCTTTTTTATCTCTAAATGCTTTTTCTATATTTGCAGAAGATGTTAATAATCCAGCTCCCAATCCTAATCAAAAACATATAATCAATACGATAAATGCTTTAAGTGGCAATGCTCCTTTGCAAGATGCCGATTTTGCCTTTTTTTTATCAGCTCCCAATGGACTTACAGAAAATAACTGGGCTACTGATCTTGATAATTCTTTTTTAATGGGTTACCAAGAGGCGATTCAGGAAGAAGTTTTTCAGCTTAATGAAGCCAATATTGACCAAATCCTGGGTAAACGCTCTGATGGAATGCATTCTTTTGGTTTTGGTGTTTATGATCAAATTAAACAAAACCCTTATAGCTACCATAATGGTTTTAGAGCGATTAATGAATCAGGTTTTGTGGGTATAACAAAAGATTCGGCCCGTTCGGTATTGCTTGCAGCCGCTGGCTACGGATATACCAGTGTTCAGTATACAAATTCACAATCACGATCTAATTCTAATAATTTTATGGCCGATTTTGCCTGTAGTGTTAGAGGGGGAAGATATCAGCTTGTATTAGATGTTTTATTTTTGAATAACATCATTAACCAGAAAAGATATATTCAGATTTTTGATGTCACCGCTCACGGCACTCATTTAGATGTTGGAACAAAAGCTGAAGGCTACTGGCAAATAACGTGGAATATGGATAAAACCGAATTTGCCCTATTTGAAAGACTTGGATATCTATTTTTATGGGAAACAGCCTATACAGAGAGCGGAGCTGGAGGATTAAATTACCAGGTAGGTTCTACTAAATTCAATATGCTAAGAAACCAGGTCGGTATTCAGCTTAAATATAACTACAATAAAAACTATAGCTTTGATGCTAGAGGCTCATGGGTCCACGAGCAAAGATATGGTAATAAAAGCTATCAATCCAAGTTTATTGGAACTCAAAATATTATAATTACAAATGGCTATATGCCAACTCGCGAGCTTATTGAGGGTGATTTTAGGATGAAATTTAACTACAACTCTTGGGATGCATCTCTAGTATATACAGTTCTATGGGGTCAAAAGTATTTAGAAAATACGGGAAGGCTTCAGATAGGATATAAGCTTTAAAAATAAAAAAGCCCTATGAAAATAGGGCTTTTAGTCATGATTATTGACGTGGTCTTCTTGAACGGAAGCCGTCGTCTTGACGAGGACTTCTTTCTCTTTTTTCTTCTGGTCTTGCTTCGTTAACAATTAAAGTACGACCTTTCATTGTCGCGCCATTTAATTCTTGAACAGCTTTATCAGCTTCATCGCCGATTGCCATTTCTACGAATCCGAAACCTTTAGAACGACCTGTCATACGATCAGAAATAATTCGTACGCTAATAACTTCCCCGTATGGAGAAAAAATTTCGTGCAGTTCTTCTTCTGTTGTTGTGTAAGGTAAGCTACCTACGTATAGTTTTTTTTGGCTCATGGAATACTCCTCACATGTTGAGCGTTAATTAAGTGATTGTGTCGTTATTCCTACAGTGCCTTTACAACAACATTTAGAACATCACGATCTCACCGGTGCAACTAGTTTACCATAGATCGATCAAAGGCGTCTATATTTTAAGTAAAACGTCTTTTTTATAAATAGGAGGGATATAATCACTATTTGGATTTGTCTTAATTAAGGCCTTAAAACGCTCTTGAAGACTCTTTGAAACAGGACCTATTTCAAATTTTATACTATCTATTTGCCGAATCGGCAGAATTTCTTTGTTAGTAGCTGTCACAAAGGCTTCATCAAATAAGGAAAGTTCTTGGTAATTAATTTTTTTAAAAATGACTGGATAATGACCTTCTGCAAGCCAGAGGACGACCTCTCTTGTAATGCCATGTAAAACCTCACAAGAGGCGGTGTAGAGCGTGTTGTCTTTTACAAGGAACAAATTGCTAGTTGCAGCCTCTAAAAGCTCACCTTGGCCATTTAAATAGATGATTTCATGTAAATGAGGGGAGCTTGAGAGTTTTTGGCAGGCTGAAAAATAGGCGGTTGTTTTGGCCTCTGGAAGCGGTCTTTTTTCTAAAACAGTCTCTGTAAGGATTCCATCTATATATAAATTATTTTGAATAGGGGTTAGGGCTTGCGTAAAGGCAAAAACCTCGGGATTTTTTTGATGCCGTAGTCCATCTGAGCTAAAGCCGGCTGAGGCATACCATTTAATCCCACAATCACCTATTTCTAGGCTTGCCAGTTTTAAAGTAATGTTTTCAAGCTCCTCAAAGCTATAGGGGGACTCTAAGCCCATCTTTTCCATAGAATATAGAAACCTTGAGATATGAGCTTTTAGACAAAATGGGCTCTTATCGTAGGTTCTTAAATATTCAAAAGCGCTGTAGCCTCGTAAAAGACCCAAATTGTTAACTGGTAAACTCAAAGAATCTGCAAAGGTATTGTTAAAAAAATAGACCATTTTAAGCTCGAAATAGGCTTTTTTTATCCCTTTTTTCTATTTTTGACAACACCTAGTAATCCTCTTGATAAATAATTTTAATTTTCCGTAGACAGGAGGAAGCATTTGACATCACATAAATCACTTATAAGGGAAGACTATGGGTTTAAAAGAGACGACGCAGCATTTAAAAAAGTTACTTGAAGAAATTAATCACGATCTACATAAAGCCTCTGAAGGTAATAAAACGGCATCTCAGCGTGTTCGCACTAATTCAATAAAGTTTGCAAAAATTGCAAAACAATACCGAAAAGAATCGGTCGCTGCAGAAAAAGGGGTTAAATCTAAAACGGCTAAAAAATCGACTGCTAAAAAATCGTCTCCAAAAAAAGTAGTAAAAACGGCTAAAAAAAGACGTTAGACTTTTCTTAAAGGGGGGCTTGAGGCTAAAATAGCTCCATGGATACCTTCTTCACTCAAGAAGCCTTCGACAACGAAGGCTTTTGTTTTTCTAAAGAAAATAAAGCTAAAAATATCATTTTAGGAGCTCTTCCAAGCGAAGAAGTAAGAGCAAGCTTACTTGCTAAAAAGAGGAAAGATCGCTTCTTTATTATTAATGAAGTGATAAAGAAAAACCCGTACAGAGTTGAGGCCCCATGTGTCGATGTTCCAAGATGCGGAGGCTGTGTCTTTCAGCATTATGACTATAAGGGCCAACTTGAGCTTAAAAAAACCCGTATTCATAGACTTTTTCCAGAAGATAAACAGAATTGTTTAGAAATAATTCCAAGTCCTAAGATCTTCCAATACCGTTCTAAAATGGACTTTAGTTTTTCTCAAAATAAATCAGGAGATAAGTTTTTAGGCTTAACTCAAGCTAAAGGTTCAGGAAGAGTGATGAACACCCAAAGCTGCCAATTAGCCTCTTTGTGGGCGAGCCAAGTGCTCAAAATTACCCAAGAAAATTTTAAAGCCTCTCATCTAAAAGCCTATGATAGAAGTGGTGAAGGGGATTTAAGAACTTTAATTACCCGTGAAGGGGTAAATACCCACGAAAAAATGGTTATCCTTGAAATTGTAGCCCATCAAAATTCGGCTTTTAAGAAAAAAGACATCGATTTTTTCTTTGAAAAACTTAAAGAGCTTCATAAAGACACCTCTTGTTATTTAAGAGTTGTGCAAATGATTCCAAAAATTCCGACGCAATTTTATGAAATGCATCTATCTGGACCGCTCCATATTCAAGAAAAATTACAGATCAAAGATAAAAGCTATCACTTTAAAATTTCACCAAGCGCTTTTTTTCAACCCAACTCCTATTCGGCGCAAAAATTATTCGAAGCTATTGTTGATATTGTTAGACCTCTAAAGCCACTTAAGGTTCTTGACTTGTTTTGTGGAACAGGAACTATTGGACTTGTGTTGGCTCCCTATGTCAAAAGCTGTGTTGGGGTAGAGATAAATCCTTACGCGATATTTGATGCTAAAGAAAATGCGGAGCTCAACGCTATTTCTAATATTTCCTTTGTCACCCAAGATGCCGCTTTATTTATTAAAGATAATAAGGAGCATTTTGATCTTGTTGTGGTCGATCCTCCAAGAGCTGGACTAGGGCCAAAAACATGCCAAATGCTTTGTGATATAAAAAGTGATTATATTTTGTATGTCTCGTGTAATCCAGTAACTCAAGCTAATGATGTTCTCTTATTAAAAGAGAAAGGGTATGGCCTCTGTCATATACAGCCTCTTGATCAATTCCCCCATACAAATCACTGTGAAAATATTATTTTACTAAAAAGCAAGGACTGCCAAAATCCTTAAGACAAGCTCTTGTTGAATATTTTGGCTTGTGTCACCATCACAAGAATACCAAAATTATTGATAACCCCAAGGTTTTTTATGAATAACTTTACAGTTCTAGCCGATATGGCAGCAGCCCCTCAAGGCAATATTATGCAAACTTTTGTTATGGTGGGAGTAGCACTTTTATTTTTCTATTTTATTTTACTACGTCCTGAACAGAAAAGAAAAAAGGCTATGGAAGCTCAAAGAGCTGCCATGCAAATTGGCAATAAGGTGATTGCTATGAATATTGTGGGCAAACTTGAAAGTATCCAAGATCAAACAGTGACTCTTCGTATGAATGATGGATCTAAAATTGAAGTTTTAAAAATGGCTATTACCGATGTGAAAGCTGATGAGCAAACTAGTTAATTAGATGTCATTTCTTGTACGCTTTTTTTGGTTTTTTATATTACTGCTGGGATTTAGTTCAACAGAGGCTGCTGTTAATAAATCTCGGCATCGTAGTTATCATGAAGCCCAAAGAAGCAAGTGCACACCTAAAACTTTAAGTCCTTTATTACCTTATAAACCTGTAATTGTTTTAGATGCAGGTCATGGAGGAAATGATGAAGGGGCTAAAGTTGAGGGTTTTATTGAAAAAAAGATCACTTTAAAAGTAGCAAAATTAGCTAAAGAGGCTCTTGAATTTCGGGGGTATAAAGTGAGAATGACCCGCAGTAAAGACGAATATATCTCTCTTGCTGAAAGGGTAAATCTTGCAACCCTTGTTCAAGGAAAGTTATTTATCAGTTTTCATTGCAACTCTTCCCCCCTTAAAAGCGAAGTGAATGGAGTGGAAATTTTTTATCACGAATCTAAAGATGCCAAGCGGCAAAAAGCGTCTAAAAGATTAGCAAGCCAAGCCCTTCACAGTTTTTTGCAGCAGACAGGGGCGCATTCAAGAGGGGTTAAAAAGGGTAATTTTTATGTTATTCGTGAGACTAAGATGCCCTCGATTCTTGTAGAAATCGGTTTTTTAACTCATTCAGAAGAGAGGCTGCGCTTAAATGATTCGCTTTATCTTGAAAAAATAGCGCACGGGATTGCCACTAGTGTCGATAGATATTTTAATTATTAAAGCCTTCCACATTACTTATAGGAAATTTTTATGAAAGACTGCGATATCGGTTTAATTGGATTAGCTGTAATGGGACAAAATCTTGTTCTCAATATGAATGACAAAGGTTTCAAAGTAGCCGTTTATAATCGGACAAGTTCAAAAGTTACAGAATTTATAGAAGGACCTGCTAAAGGGACAAAAGTAAAAGGATGCACCGATATGGCCTCTTTTTTTGCCGCCTTAAAAAGACCAAGAAAAGTCATGATGATGGTAAAAGCTGGCGCTGCGGTGGATGCTTTAATCGAAGAATGTCTCCCTTACTTAGAAGAGGGGGATATTGTCATTGATGGAGGTAACAGCTTATTTACTGAATCAGATAGACGAGTGGCCTATTTAGAGAAAAAAGGGATTCATTTTATTGGAGCAGGAATTTCTGGTGGTGAAGAGGGAGCTCGTAATGGGCCTTCTATTATGCCTGGTGGGCAACATACGGCTTGGCCACATGTAAAACCTATTTTCCAAGCGATCGCCGCACACGTCGATGGCAGTCCTTGTTGTGAATGGGTAGGTCCTGGAGGATCGGGCCATTTTGTGAAAATGGTTCATAACGGTATTGAATACGCAGATATGCAACTCATTGCTGAAATCTACCATATCCTCAAGGCTCAAGGAAAAACCAACGATCAAATGGGCCATCTTTTTACAGAGTGGAATAAAGGAAAACTCAATAGCTATTTAATTGAAATTACCTCCACCATTCTTCATTTTAAAGAAAAAAATCATTCAGTTATTGATTTTATTTTAGATGCGGCCGGTCAAAAAGGGACAGGTAAATGGACGGTTAATGCCGCTCTTGATGCTGGGGTTTCAGCCTCATCGATTGCTGAAGCTGTTTTTGCCCGTTGTATCTCTTCTTTTAAAGCTCTAAGAGAAAAAGCTTCTTCAGAACTTTCCACTCATAGCGATAAAAGCACGCTCAAAAATTTAGATGATCCTATTTTAGAATCAGCTCTTTATTTAGCCAAACTCATTACCTATGCACAAGGCTTTATGCTGATGAAAGAATCAGCTAAAGAATTTAAATGGGATCTTGATTATGGATCGATTGCCATGTTGTGGCGTGGGGGATGTATTATCAGATCCCGCTTTTTAGGTAAGATTAAAGAGGCCTTTGATAAACAGAAAAATTTAGAGTGTTTATTGTTAGCACCTTATTTTAAGCAAGAAGTTGAGCACAATATTAAAGGTTTAAGATTAACAGCGGCCCATTCAGCACTTGCAGGTATTCCGATTCCAGCTCTTGCATCATCGCTTACTTTCTTTGATTCACTTACCTCTAAGGTCCTTCCTGCTAATTTGATCCAAGCGCAACGTGATTTTTTTGGGGCTCACACTTACGAACGCATAGATAAACCGCGTGGAGAGTTCTTTCATACTAATTGGACAGGAACTGGAGGTAATGTGACCTCTTCTTCATACAACGTCTAATTCTTTTCAGGCATAAATTTTACAGCTCGGTGCTCTATTAAGAGCATCGAAATAAAACTTATAAAAGCTCCAATCATAATCGCAAAAGCAGGAGCGAGTATCATCTGTTTGCTTGAGATAAGCCATGACAAAACAAGAGGAATGGCCCCATCAATAAAAGGGATGGGTAAATTTCGGCAGGCCGAATAACCGCTGCATCGTAAATTA
This sequence comes from uncultured Chlamydiae bacterium, assembly GCA_903867585.1. Classification (GTDB taxonomy): domain Bacteria; phylum Chlamydiota; class Chlamydiia; order Chlamydiales; family Rhabdochlamydiaceae; genus CAIPRZ01. The sequence goes on along the minus strand of CAIPRZ010000013.1, from coordinate 3,081 downwards.
GAAGGGAAAAGATCACACACAAATATCGGAATTAACGCTGAAAAAATACTTATTAAAAAAGCAAGAAGCCCATTAGCAAAAAATAGAGGGATAATCGAGGCTGATTGTAGTGCAAGATAAATAGGGTAAACTAAAATAATCAGCGCTATAGCCGTAATTTTTAAAAGCTTATAGGTTTGAATTTTTAACGCTAAGTAACCCGCAAGCGATGTAGATAGCATAGCTATAAGCATTGTAAAAATACTTAAAGTTAGTGTTTCATCGGGGGTTCTTTTCAAATAAGTCTGAAAATAACTAGGACCGAAAATTACAAGGGTATTGATCGCTATTGAATGCAAGCAGAGCATTCCGACGCCTAAGAAAAATTGTTTCTTATAATCTTTAAAGAGTTTGATGAGAGGATTTTTTAATAGAGTATGGTGCTTTTTATCAAATTTAAATTGGGGCGATTCATCAAGTTTTTTTCTAAACGATAAGCCGACGAAACCTAAAAAAGAGGAAATAAAGAAAGGTATTCTCCATCCACAATCGAGAAACTGATCTTCTCGTAATTCCCAATAGAGGGCTGAAAAATCAACTGTCGATAAAAAAACACCTAGAAAAAATCCAAAATTAACCCAGGAAAGAGCAAAAGCTCTAAGCCTAGAGGGGAAGGTTTCGTAAAGATAAGCAATAGTAGCTGGGGTTTCACCACCAGCTGAGATATTATGCACTAAAAGGATGAGCAATAATATCATCGGGGTTAGAAGACTAAAATAGTAAATAGAGGGCAAAAGTGCTGTAAAGAAAGCTCCTGTTGCCATTAGAGTTATCGATAAGATAAGAATTAACCGTCTTCCATGGGTATCCCCAAGATAACCAAATAAAAGGCCCCCAATAGGTCTACCGATAAGGGCGACACAATAAATAAAAAAAAGGGGATTAATAGCCGCTTTTTCTTGCGGATAAAGATTGAGATAACGAGGAGCGATATAGCCGATTAAGGCATAATCAAACCACTCCATACAGTTACCAATGATGGTAGCAAAAATTGAAGTACGAAAAGACTTATAATTCATGAATCACTCTTTAAAATGCATCTTGCCTCTTAAGAGTTGTAAATTCAAGAAATATAGATAAGATTATTCAGTAGCTTTTAGAACTTCCATGAAAGCTGATTGGGGGATATTCACCTTACCAATTTCTTTCATCCGTTTTTTACCCTCTTTCTGCTTTTCCCAAAGTTTCCGTTTACGAGTAATATCTCCCCCGTAACATTTAGCAGTTACATTCTTTGTTAAAGCGCGGATGGTTTCACGGGCGACTATTTTACTTCCGATGGCAGCTTGTACTGGGACTTTAAATTGTTGCATTGGGATAACATCTAAGAGCTTTTTGCAAATAACTCTTCCTTTACCTTCAGCTTTTGAACGGTGGACAAGACAGGAAAAAGCGTCAACGACCTCATCGTTAACTCGTATTTCAAGTTTCACAATATCCCCTTTTTCGTAACCATCAAATTCATAATCAAAAGAGGCATACCCTTTTGTTACAGATTTTAGTTTATCATTAAAATCGGTAATAATTTCATTTAATGGGAAACGGTAGGTAAGAATAATGCGTTTAGCATCTAGCGTCTCTGTTTTTTCACAATGGCCCCTTTTATCCATACCAAGAGCCATAATAGCTCCTAAGTAATCAGCAGGGGTCATAATATGACATTTTACATAGGGTTCATGAACACATTCAATATGCGTTGGATCGGGGTAATGAGCGGCATTATCGATGAGTTTTTCTTCCCCATTTGTCATTGTAAAACGGTAGATAACGCTGGGAGCTGTTGTGATGATATCAAGATTAAATTCTCTTTGAAGCCTTTCAAATACGATTTCTAAATGAAGAAGTCCTAAAAATCCACAGCGGAATCCGAAGCCTAAGGCTTGGCTACTTTCTTGCTCAACATCTAAAGCTGAATCGTTAAGCTGCAACTTAACTAAGGAATCTCGAAGCAATTCAAAATCAGACGTGTCAACTGGATAAATACCGGCATAAACCACAGGGGATATGAGTTTAAAACCAGGCAGCGCTGTTTCAGCCCCATTTTTTAGGGTGGTCATTGTATCGCCGATTTTTACATCGCTTGTTTTTTTAATGTTAGCAATTACATAACCCACTTCACCAGGTCTCAGTATAGCTGTAGGATGAGCATGAGGGGAGAAAACGCCAACTTCTAAAACTTCAAAAGTCTTATCAGTTCCCATCAAAAGAATTTGCGTTTTCTTTTCAATGGAGCCGCTCATAACCCGAACGTAAACCATCACACCCCGATAGTTGTCATAAAAAGAGTCGAAAATAAGAGCTCTTAGGACATCATCAGTGGGTGGTTTCGGAGGGGGAAAAACGGTAATAATATTTTGGAGGATTTCTTGAATTCCAATACCAGCTTTTGCAGAAGCTAAAACAGCCATCGAAGTATCAATACCAATCACTTCTTCAATTTGTTCCTTAACACCTTCAATATCGGCTGCTGGTAAATCAATTTTATTTAATACAGGAAGGATTTCTAAATTTCTATCGATGGCAAGATGGACGTTAGCAAGGCTTTGTGCCTGGACGCCTTGAACTGCATCGACAACTAGTAAAGCCCCTTCACAGGCTGATAGAGACCTAGAAACCTCATAAGTAAAATCAACGTGTCCTGGAGTATCGATGAAGTTGATTTGATAGGTGGTTTGATCATCGGCTGTATAATACATAGTAACAGGGTGGGCTTTAATGGTGATGCCCCGCTCCCGTTCTAGATCCATCGCATCAAGAACTTGCTCTTGCATATTACGTTTTTCAATGGTTCCTGTGATTTCAAGGAGTCTATCAGCAATAGTCGATTTTCCATGGTCGATATGAGCAATAATGGAAAAGTTTCTTATTTTATTTATGTCGTATGTAAAGTTCATGAGAATTTTTTTTCATCCACTTTAATTTAAATTAATTAAATTCGCGAGCGAAAAATTAGAATGAATAATATCAAAAAAAAAGCCCCAATTTTCATTGGGGCTTTTAAGTAATCAAGCTTTTAGCTCTTAAAAAAAGAGATATTAGCTT
>CAIPRZ010000012.1 GCA_903867585.1 uncultured Chlamydiae bacterium | reverse complement strand
AATATCAAAAGCTCAAGCCCTAAACGCCCCCAAAGAATTTATAAGAAGACAAACTCTTACCAATTCTGAAAGATTTACAACCTCTGAACTTATCGAATTAGAAAAAAAATCCTACCAGGCTCAAACTCTCCTATTTACCTTAGAACAATCTCTATTTTCAGAACTTTTAGAAAAGATTTTACCTTTTAGCGTACAATTAATGGTGATATCTAAAGCATTAGGTCTCATCGATGCCCTGCAAGGTCTTGCTTTTTTTGGATCTAAAGAGGGTTATGTCTTACCCCAATTTTCTAAACAAAATCAGCTTATTTTAGAAAAAGCAAGACACCCGATTATTGAAGAGCTTATCGGGCAGCACAACTTTATCTCCAATGACTTAATCATTTCTAAAAACCCTGAAACGCTCCTTATAATTACCGGACCGAACATGGGTGGAAAATCAACTTTTATGCGACAAGCAGCTCTTTGTGTGATTATGGCACAAATTGGCTCCTATGTACCTGCTGCTAAAATGGAATTTTCTCCCTTTGATAAGCTCTTTACCCGAATTGGAGCCAGCGACGATTTAAGCTCTGGCCAATCCACCTTTATGGTAGAAATGGCAGAAACGGCCTATATTTTGAAAAATGCTACAGCTAATTCTTTGGTGATCCTTGATGAAATAGGACGAGGAACCTCTACTTATGATGGGATCGCTCTGGCGTATGCGATTGCTAAATATCTATTAAAGCACCCTAAAGGGGCTCCAAAAACCTTATTTGCGACCCATTATTTTGAACTAACAGCCCTTTCTTTAGAAACACCGCTTGTTATTAACTACCACGCCTCTGTCAAAGAAGAAAAAAAAGAGCTTTTATTTCTGCATAAAATTGTTAAAGGCTCTGCGGATAAAAGTTATGGAATACAAGTCGCTAAAATCGCTGGTCTTCCCGAAGAGGTCATTGGCCTTGCAAAAAATAAATTACAGTCTTTACTAGATCCTGAATGGAGTTTATTTACTCCTCCACAAATCATAGAAGAACCTATAATAATACCCCATCCTCTTGTAGAAACTCTACAAGCATTACCCTTAGATGAATTAACCCCCCTTGAGGCCTTAAACCGGTTACATGCATGGAAAAAGCAGTATTTAACTTAGATCTTTATCCAGATAAACCTGGTGTCTATCTTATGAAAGACACTAAAGGTCATGTTATCTATATTGGTAAGGCAAAAAATCTAAAAAGCCGCCTAAGACAATATTTTCACAATCAAGATCAGCGGGCAATGATCCCCTATTTGCTATCGCATTTAGAATCGATAGAAACGATGGTTTGTTTTTCTGAAAAAGAGGCGCTTCTATTAGAAAACACCCTTATCAAGAAACATAAACCTAAATATAACGTCTTACTAAAAGATGATAAAAGTTTTATCTGTCTTTTTATCGATCCTAAAATTTCCTGGCCAAGACTTGAGCTCATCCGAACTAAAGATCAAAAAAAACAGGGGCTTTATTTTGGTCCCTATAGCCAAGCCCATGCTGCAAGAGAAGCTTATAAAATTTTATCCGAACATTTTGGGATAAGACAGTGCTCTGATTACGAACTGACAAGAAGAAAAAGACCATGTCTCCTTTATGGGATGAAAAAGTGCCTCGCTCCTTGTAAAGATCTTTGTACCGAAGATTCTTATAAAGAGGCTGTCAAAAAAGTTATAAGCTTTTTAGAAGGTCAATCTAAAGAGCTTCTTATCGATCTAAAAGATCAGATCCATAAAGCCTCAGAAAAGCTAGAGTTTGAAAAAGCTGGTGCACTCTATAAAACCTTAAAACAACTAGAGCAGGTCGCTTTTTCTAAACAGATGATGGTCCAGGTTAATAATAATGACATGGATATATTTCATATCTATCAAGAGGGATCTAAAGGGGTTTTTATCAAGTTGCTATATAGAGAAGGTAAAGTAACAGGTCAAGACGTCATGCGATTTAATGATACCCTTGATGAGGGAGGAGAGCTTTTAACCAATCTTATTTTACAACATTATGAACAACACAATCCCTCTTCGACCATTGTATGCCCTTTTGATCCTGATGAGAGTGGTGTACTAACAGAGGTTTTAAAAGAACTTAAAGGTTCAAAAGTAAACTTCGTAGTCCCTCAAAAAGGGGATAAAAAAGCACTTCTTGAAATGGCTTACGAAAATGCAAAGCTAAACTTTAAACAATCTCAAGACGATCAGCTCCTTTTATTAGAATTAGAAGAAATAGCAAAACTAACAAGATACCCTTCTAGTATTGAATGTTTTGACCTCTCTCATTTTTCAGGATCAGAACCGGTGGCTGTAAAAATTAGACTCGATGAGGGGAAAATTAATAAGTCAGGAAAACGCCTTTATAAAATTACCTCAGCAAAAGGGGGCGATGATTACGGAGGGATGAAAGAGGTACTCACCCGCTCATTAAAAAATTCTAAAATTGAAGATACTGTTCCAGACCTTCTTCTTATAGATGGAGGCAAAGGGCAAGTACGGATGGCTAAAGAGGTTTTAGAAGAACTTGATATTGCCTGTTGCGATATTATTGGTCTTGTTAAAGAAAATAGTCGCCATGATAAAGGGTTAACAGAAGAAAGACTCATCGTCTCTTACCAAAGTGAACCCCTTGTTTTAGATAAAAAAAATCCTCTTTTATTCTTCTTACAAAAAATACGGGATGAAGCTCATAGAGCAGCCATTAGTTTTAATAAAAAGAGGGAAAAGTCCCGAATCATTAAAAGTCAGCTCGACGAAATCCCAGGCATCGGCCCGAAAAAAAAGAAAGCCCTACTCATTCATTTTGGATCTATTCAAAAAATTAAAGAGGCCACAAGCGATGAGCTTGCTCAAGTAGAAGGTTTATCTAAAAAAGATATCAGCGCCCTAAAACATTTTTTTCATAATTCAAAAAGCTGAAGATCGATCGGCGTGTGAATACCTAAATTAGAACCCATAAAATCTTTAAGTTTTGCTTCGATATCCTCAATAGAATAGAGAGCTTCTTGAAGATTTGATGTTTTTAGCTCTAAGCTAATTTTAGATTTTTCCCCTAAATTTACCGATACAAGCTTGATCCCCTGAACTTTTTGTTCTGCAAACCAAAGATCGATCGACTTTTTTATCATATCAGGAGGCAGTTTCATGCTTCCTGTAAAAAGCTTAATCTTAAGATAGTGGTGAGAAACTTTAGAGGAGGTATAAAAAAGAAAAAAAACTCCCAAAAAAATTCCAACAATAGAACAGGTTTTCAACAATTCTTGGTTTTTAAATAAAAGGTAGGAAAAATAAGAAAGCCTTTGAGGTTCAGCTAAAATAAGAACAGCTGCCATACTAATTATGCAAAGGAAAAAGCCTCCAATTCTTAGCCATGTATAGGCCATATTGAGTTGCTTCATATCTTAATAAGCTCCCCATCTTTGACAACAAGATTTTTAAAAATAACATGAACTGAACCTACATGAAGGCCTGTAAGCTCTGAAATCTCTTTTACAATGAGTGTTTGTAAAGCTTCCGCTTTAAAAGGTAAAGAAACTCCATAGATCACACTCACTTCAATTTTTATAATGACCGCATGCTGCTTTGAATCTTGTTGCACATGGATCCCTTTTAAATGCTCATGCCCTAAAAGGTTATCAATAAGTCCCGCTTCTATAGGAAAAAGACCTTCGATTTGTTTAATACATTGATAACAAATAGACATTAAAACTTTAGATTCGATATCAAAAATAAAATCGGTCATTGGTAACTGGATTTCTTTTACATCTATATTTTTAAATATTTCTGATGTCATAGAACCTTCCTATAATAAAATTGGGGTCTTATCTATCTTCTCGCGATAGGTTAATTTATGCCAATTCCAAAATAAAAAGTTTTTGTCTAAGAAAAAGCCTCAAAAAATTGAGGCTTTAGAAAGTAAATTAGAAGTTATATTCTAAGCCAAATAGTCCCGCCTGCTGAGTAGGGATATATTTCATAGTCGTACTACCAGAAGAGTCTATACCTAGACCAAGATTACTTCTTGAGTAAATTCCTTGATAAAGACCCACGATGCGAGCATGTTTTGTTACTTGGTAACCTAGACCACCTTGAAATTCACCTGCGGCTGTTTTAACAGAGTCTTTTGAAGAGGTTCTATCGGTAAATTGCATTTGACGATAGGCTACTCCTCCTTTTATAAGCAGGCACCATTTGTCAGAAAAATACCAACGCACAAAGGCAAGACCATCAATAAAAGGCTTTAAAACAACTTGAGGTATCATACCACCAGTAGCGTTAATATCGGTTGTATTCCACACAACAGGACTAGAATTACCTGACTGAACACCCCCTTCAAAGCCAAAATCCCATTTTTCTCCTTGATAGGCATCAACACCTAAAGTTAAACGGAATTGGGAAAATTGACCATCACTACTATACATCCCATTCATCACCCCATATCCACCAAAACCACCAACATAAACTCGGGAAACGGGCTCTGTTTGAATAGGCTTATTTTTTTTTCCTTCGACACCAAAAGCTTGCGATAGTGCAAGCAAAGTACATGCAATTGAATATTTCATAATCACTCCATTTGATTTCATCAAACCTAGAAAAATTTATTTTGTCAAAAATAATACTTTCTAGAGGATTCAAAAACCAATTTTTAAGCCTCTTGATCTCATTAGCTAGGCGCCCCTGGCATTATGAAGATTAGAAATGAACGGGATTTAAGAAATTACTCACTAACCCGGGCATGGGCTTGCCATGCGGAGGCCGCCGAATAAGCGCTAGAGTTAAAGCTAGAGCTTGATCCAAAAATAACTTCCTCATTTTGATCGAGAAAAACCTCTTGAGCCTTAGCTGTTAGTAGGGCTGCTTCCTCTGGACTATCTGATATAGCTTCAACAAGACATGTAACAAAATCAGGATTGTCACGGTGAGCATGAGCTGCATTTTCAACAGCTTTTTCTTTAGCTTGTTTTAAGAGAAATGGAGAATCTACCTTAGAAAGGAGCAATTGAATAATTGGTAAAGATTGCCCCCTAGCCGCTATGTCAATAGCTTCGTCTAGTCGATAAGAACAAATAGAACCCAAAGAAATAACTGCTTTAATAAGCTCTAAATGTCCAAGCCTGGTTAATTCTCGTAAAACCCCAGACCGATCATATTCACTAATACCTGATTTAACTATAGCTAGAACAATGTCTAGATGACCTTTTTTAGTAGCCTCTTCAATAGCAAAAGACTTCGTATATGGTTCGATATCTTCAGAATCGATCAGAGCTAGAACAATAGTTAGATGACCTTCTTGAGCTGCTATTTTAAAAACTCGCGCATTAACACTCTTACGATCTTCATCTCCGATACTACCTATAAGATAATTAAAAACCGGTAAATGACCCCCACTAGCTGCTAAATCAATAGCTTCAAATCTCAATTCTTGATCATTAATAACTTTAGATTCGCACTGCTCTTGAATTAACTTTAAATGTCCCCCAAAAGCAAAACCTAAAAAAGCGTACTCTTTTGCTTCATTACTTTGAGCAACATCAAAACCATGTACAAGGGATTCAATAAAGCGCAAGTCACCAAGCGCAGCGGCGCCAAAAACAGCGTGATTTTTTGATTCCCTAAATTCCTCTGTCTGAAGAAGGGAAAAAACAATTTCTCGATGTCCTCCTTCAGCAAAATTTCGAAGAGCAAAATTTCTTGCGCTCTCTTGCTCTGGAGCCACTTGAGGAATAAGAGCTAGAACAACATCAAGATGTCCTTTTAGAGCTGCCTTTTTGATCGCAATACCTCTATCTTCATGAGAAGTGAATGGACCTAGCAACTGGCGTACTCTATCTAAATCACCACACTCAGCTGCCTGTTCAAGAGTCATATTTGGCGGAACTAAAAATTCTTTTTTAGCTGATCTTTGGCTTGATTGATTCAGATAGTTAAAATCGGTAGTAGTTCTTAAGAAGAATTTAGCACATAAAGCTAGAAGTGGAAGAATAACGGTAAAATAGGAGACGACTTTTAGGGCAGTTTGGAAAACTGAAGAGGGAGCTATATGGCATTCTATAACACTATATACACGTTCCTTATCGATTTCATACTGAACTTGGGCGACCCGATTACCAAGACTCAAATACCCATCACAAGCTTCTAAAAGCTTGTTTTTTACTGTGTGAAACTGGCTATTAAAACTAACGGGAGTAAAGAAACTGACCTTATTCATATAATTAACCATGTTTTAATTCATTTAGTTAAAATTATAATAAAATTTGAATTTATATTAAATAGAAAACAAAAGCCCCCTTATTATTAAGAATTCATTAACAGGCGCTTTACCTTACATCCGCTGCCGAGCTAAGTAATCCTCTATTTAAGTCTGCACAGCTCATCTCTAATCATTCTCTAGCTAGTGATCTACGAGCAGTCAAATACTGATTAAGGCTAACCCCAAAAGGAAGTAAAACCTGAACACAGGCTGAGTGACCAAGGTCATTAGCAATTTCAAAAGCCTCTGCTCTATCAGATTCAGAAATAGCCCCATTAGCTAGAAGAGCTTCAATACATGCTAAGTGACCCTGGTAACAGGCATATCGAACAGCTCCACCCCTATAAGCTTCAGAAATAGGTCCGCTCGCAAGAAGAGCTTCAACACAAGATAAATGACCAACTCTAGCAGCTGGTCGAACAGCGCGGCCTCTATTAACATCAGAAACAGCCCCACTAGATAGTAAAGCTTCAACGCAATCTAAGTGACCTTTTTTAGCAGCTTCATAAAGAGCATCACCTATATTAGATAAAGAAACAGCTTTGCTTGCTAGAAGTGCTTTAACACAAGCTGTGTGCCCCCCCTGAACTGCTAATAAAAGAGCTTCTGTACCTTCAAAATCTCCACCTTGGATAATTTCAATGGCTAGGGGAATACTCCTCTTTTCGAGTGATATTCTTAAAGCTAGAGTATTATTCTCCCTATGGCAGGAAACTTCTTTATCATTTGTTATAAATGCTCGGATAAATTCGAGCTCGCCAGTATCAATTTTAGACGCAAGAGTAGTTAATTTTGTTTCTAAATTTTTTGACCTTAGCTCAACGGAAGTTATACTCATAAAATCTCAAATTTTTAATTTAAAAATTAATAATCTAGCATTACTTCCAGCTCCCTAGCAAACACTTACTTAAACAGATCATCTTCTATTAGCTTCTGCTAAGACAAAATAGGTTATATTTCTTAAATCCCTAGGGTCTGATAGGATATAAGCTAAAAAAATGGATACTGGCTATGGAACATCCACCACTTTGGCTTATTTTACTTGGCTCTAGTTTTTTTGCTTGGCTCACAAGAGCTAAAGCTGTGAAACATCAAAGAAATCCCAAAAAATGGTTTCTTATGGGCTTTATTTTTGGCATTTGGGGATTAATAGCTTTTTATCTCACAAAAAAAATAGCTCCCCTTTCAGCTCCAGCTGCTTCTAACCCCAAGCCTCTAGATCTATTTAATCTTCAGCCGGGCGCGTGGTACTATGAAGATAGTCAAACCGTTGTCGGGCCTATTAGCCCCGAATACCTAAAAAGTTTATTTGATAAAGGACAAATCTCTCTTAATACCCTTATCTGGCATGAAAATTTAGAAAACTGGGAAAAATTAGAACAATTTAGACAATAAAAAAGCCCAGGTTATTAAGACCTAGGCTCTGTTTTAAGAAGGAAATTTTTTGATTACCAGCTAGCTTTAAATACACCAGGAATTAGACCAGAATTGGCCATCTCTCTGAAGCAAAGGCGAGATAGTTTAAACTTTTTAAGAACACCTCTAGCGCGACCAGTTAATTGGCAACGGCTTCTTAAACGAACCGGTGACGAATTTTTTGGAAGCTTATTTAGCTTGTCGACGGCAGCCAATCTGTCCTCAAAAGAGGTAGAAGGGCTTGAAATAATTTTTTTAAGAGCTTGGCGCTTGTCCCATTTAAGACCGACCATATATTCTCTACGCTTTTGCTTAGCTACTGATGATTTAGTTGCCATACTCTACCGTTATTTTTTTCTCGCTGGGCCTTTTTGGCGCTGCTTGCGATTTGGATCTTTCTTGTTAATCACATAAATACGACCTTTACGGCGTACTACTTTGTCCCCTTTAGAAGGGTCTGCTTTTATCGATGCTCGAACTTTCATAAATCGATTCCATCATTATTGTGCTTAACTTTATACTCTATCCCATCATTTGGTGCAATGCGATTTTAACACTTGTTCTTTTAGACAGGTAATTGTTACCATATAAAAATAAAAAAAAGTTCGTCAAGGAATTTATTTATGAAACGCACCTATCAACCCAGCAAAAAGAAAAGACAAACGACGGTTGGTTTTCGTAAAAGAATGAAAACTTCTAGCGGTCGTAAAATCGTTAATCGCAGACGTAGAGCAGGAAGAAAACGTCTTACAGAGTAAAACCATGATTAAAAGCGCTCGATCTAAGCGTTCATTTGAACGTAAAGATTTTTTGAAAGTTAAAAAAAAATTTTTAAAAGTGAGCGCTAATCTCATCAAATTTGAGGTTGCCTCCTCAACAAATAGCTGCACTAAGCTTGGAATCACCGTATCTAGAAAATATGGTAACGCCGTATCCCGTAATCGCTTTAAACGCCTTGTTCGTGAAGCTTTTAGAGCAAGATCTGCTAATCTTCCTATAGGTACTATGATCCATGCTCTTGCTAAAAGTCAAAAACCTCTATCCTTTCCCCTTATTTCTTCAGACTTCGATCAATTAATCTCAACATTTGAGTTCCATGGATCCAAGCCATCCCCTTTATCAGGAACTTAAAAAGCTCAATAGTGAGCAGTATTCAGCAGTCACCTCTACAGAAGGCTATATTCTAGTCTTAGCTGGTGCCGGCAGTGGTAAAACTCGTGTTCTTACTCTCCGAATCGCCTATTTAATTTTATATAAGGCTATCGGTCCTGAATCGATAGTAGCGCTTACTTTTACTAATAAAGCAGCCGGTGAGATGAAAGAAAGGCTACTAAAGCTTGTTGGCCCCAAGATGGCCTCTAAGGTGTTTATTGGGACATTCCACAGTTTTTGCCTTTCGCTTTTAAAAAGTCACATTCATCACCTAGGCTATACTTCCAATTTTTCTTTATACTCAGAAGCTGAGGTTAAAAGAATTTTTAAACAGCTTGCAGCCACCTATTTAAATCAATCAGGAGAACTACCCCCTTTAGATAACTCTTTTAATGCCTTGCAAATGGCAAAAACCCTCGGTGAAAAGCCTCACGACCCAGCTAACACCTGGCATAATGAATTTCTAATATCAACTTATGACTCACTAAAAACCTCGATGCGTGCTTTTAACGCCGTTGATTTTGATGGATTATTAGAGCTATCTTGCGAGCTTTTTGAAGCTCATCCCTCTTTAATGGAAAATACGGTAAAAAATGTTCAGTACGTGATGATCGATGAGTATCAAGACGCCAATCCGATGCAGTTTAAAATCGCCACCCATTTGGCAAGGATTCATAAAAATTTGTTTGTTGTTGGTGATGATGATCAATCGATTTATGGTTGGCGCGGGGCTAAAATTGAAAATATCTTGCAATTCCCCTCCGATATTAAGATAAAACTCGAACAAAATTACCGCTCATCACCAACAATCCTAAAAGCAGCCAATGCTGTTATTAGCCACAATAAAACTCGGCATAATAAAGAACTAAAAAGTAATACAGCAATTGATCAAAAAATCTCTATTTTTCATGCTCCCAGCGATCTTGATGAAGCTCAAACCTGTGTTTTAAAAATAATAAAACTTAAAGAAGAATACGGATTAAAATTTTCTGATTTTGCCATCTTATATAGATCAAACGCGTTATCAAGGGCTTTTGAAATTGCTTTAAATAACATGGTTTATAAGACAGCTGAAGGATTAAAAAGGGGCATTCCCTATGTGGTTTTTGGGGGTACTGAATTTTATGAAAGATCAGAAGTTAAAGATGTAACTGCTTTTTTAAGGCTATGTTATAACACCAATGATCAAGAGGCCCTTTTAAGAATTATTAATGTCCCCCGAAAAGGACTTTCTGATAAAACGCTTGATACCATTACAAGCTTTCAACGAAAAGAAAAGTTAAGCCTTTATCAAACCCTTTTAGATCTATCTCATCTACATTCCCATCCGATTGTCCCTTTAATTTCACAAAAAGCCCTAACAAGTATCAAAAGCTTTACCTCAAGTATTGAAAAAGCCCGTTCTAATTTTTCTGATGGCAAAGATTTTCATATCACCCTTCAAAACCTTCTTGATTCTGTAAACTATTCTCAAGCCATTAAAGAAGAGGTTAAAAGCGATAAAATGCGCGCTTTTAAACAAGAATCGGTCGATATGTATTTAGATAATTTAAAAAATTTTCAAAATTCGAAGGAAAACTCGACCCTTTCTGATTTTTTAGGGACCATTTCTTTAGACGAACATTTTGTTCATGATAAACAAAAAAATAAAGAGGCCGTCTCTTTAATGACTCTGCACTCTTCTAAAGGGTTAGAATTTGAGGTCTGTTTTATTATCGGTCTAGAAGACCACATCCTCCCTCACGAAAAAAGTATAAAACTTTCAGGTCTTGAAGAAGAGAGAAGACTTTTTTATGTTGGTTTAACTCGGGGAAAATCCAAAGTGATATTAAGTATGGCTCAAAACCGCCTACGTAATGGAAAAAAAGAACAGTCTAACCCTTCTAGATTTCTTTTTGAAATACCACAAGAACTTTTAGAGATAGGTTCGTATCAGCAGATCTAAGGCTTAATATCTTTTTGTTTTTTCAAGAATTCTACCGCTTCTGCCACTTCTGATTTTTTAGATTCTGGGGCATAGTCAAGCGATCTTGATGCATGCTGAATGGCAGCTTGTAATTGATTTTTAGAGTAGAGAAACCTAGCGATTTTCATCTCAATTTCCCAACGACACTCTTTATCATAATGACCATAATCTCTTAGGTACTCAAAAAGAGGTTTTAGAGCTGAAAAAGGATTTTCCATCCCCTTTTTTTGCCGGCTTTTTTCTTCAAAATCCATAATAGCCATGCTTCTTATGGCCCCTTGTGAATTTCTTGGATCTAGTCTTTGTATATCTAATTTAAGATCTTTGATCTCTTTAGGAAGACCCTTCATCAAAAGCTTTTGATATTTTTCTAAAATAAAATAGATGTTTTTTTTCTTTTGAGTCCCCAAATTATATAAAATGCTTTCACACTTCAAGCCTAGGATTTTGGCTTTTTTATAATAGGATTCTAGAACTTCTTCCGTAATCGTTTGGGCCTGAGTTAAAAGCTTATCGATCTTGGTATGGGTGTTTATGGCTTCTTTTAAGTAAACCATCCCCTCTTTTGGAGTTTCTGGTAGATCATGTTTTTCTGAAATGACTTTACCATCTTTGTTCATCAAAATAAAAAGAGGTATTTTATCTAAAGGCTGTTCAATACCTAGCTCTTTACCTTTGCTTAAAAGATGTTCGACTTCCAATTTACAAAGAACAAAAGATTTTTGAGCTTCTTGGTAAAATTCAGGCTTGTATACAACATCCATTAAAAGCTTTTCTGACCAGGGACAGCCATTACCGCCCACAATTATCAATAAAACAGCTTTACTATCTAAGCAGGCTTGTTGCAACGCCTGATCTAAATCATAAGACATTTTAAGGTGGGATTCAGCTTTTAAAGAAATAAGCTCTATCTGCCGTGGCCCGTCTGTAAGCACTAAAGATTCAGCATTAAACTCTGCATGAGCAAGAGAAGAAGCGATTAAAAAAATGCTAGCAAGCTTAAACATAGTTTAGAGGGTTATATGTGTATCTATAACCCCTATAAACATTTGAATGCTTTTCAAGCTAGAATATTTTTTAACCACGTCTCAAATTAAGTTTTCGAATCATTTCATTTTTTTTTAATCCCTCTCTAACATAAAGACCAAAAGTAGGCTTTACCTTAACTAGACGTAGGAACAAATCATCTTCAAGAATTGAATCCTTATTAAAGGCTTGAAAAGCTGTTGAATTACTTACTCTAAATATGGGTTGGTTATTCAGTGATAATGCCTGTTGGACAACGGATCGATGTGTTTTTAAAAAATGATCACTCATTAAAGATATTATTTGCGGATAGCGCTGAATAACTGTTTGAATATTTTTTTTATTATTTGAAAAATCCCCCTGAGGAATCATCCATAAAACAATGGGGTATTTGTTAATTATTTCAATAGTCCCTTTGACATCAGTGGTTAAAAGCAAGCTTTCAATTGGCAATGGAAGATCTTTCATAATCTCATGAGCATGGGCTTTTTGGATGATTTCAATCACAATTTGTTTGAACTCTTCCTTTCTGATATAAGGAGTTTTATCGTGATGATAAAGAGTAAGAATTTGAAATAACCCCTCAATAAAATGCTCATCAGCAAAAAATTCTTGAGGTATTTTTTTATGCAATAAAGGATTTAAACGAAAATTTTCTAAATGGACTTTTTTATCATAAGAAAAAACAGAATTAGCAAAAGATGGCAAAAGATAGCTCATTAAATGAGCATATTTACCCGCATCTAATTGATATTGCCAACCTTGCATCTTATTTACATAACGATCCCTTGCATTGTCATAGCTGTTAGAATTAGCCCACGCGTACGCTACTATATTTCCTAAAACAGGGATGGCATGGATTGTAGATTGCAAAATGCTTTTATCAAAAACATGAATAAGAAAAAAATTGGCAGACCAGAGCGATTTTATTTTTAAACTCAGACTCATAAAACGATCAACATTTTCTCCAAAAGAGACTTTTTCAGCACTTAACCCTGTTAGGTTAAGTACGCTTTTAGCGATAAAATAAGTGGATAAAACAACACTAACTCCAAGCCAAATTGTTGTTGAAACTAATGAGGCCACAAGACGGGATAAATTTGTAACTGTACTTAGACCTGGAATCATATCACAAGCTATGTCCAGATTAGCTAAATAAAGATCATGCAAGGGAGCTTTAGGAAATTGGGTAGGTGCGTAGAACACGTGTCATCTCCATTTTAAGAGTTTCACATCAACTTAACAAAGCCAAGTTGAACGTCCAAGTCTAACTACATTTATTTAATTAAAAAATAAAAAATTTAATTCCATCAAAACTTCTATCACCACAAAGAGACCAAGGGTCGATAAAAGAAGTTTATTGTCTAATAGACTGTTTAAAACCCCGCGATGACCTAAGACATATCGGCCTCTCCAGACCATCATAATAGGCATAAGACCAAGTAATAGCGCGCATCCTATACCTCCAGCAAAACGGAGTGCTAAAATAAATAGATCATAAGAAAATTGGGTAATTAAAAACGGAGGTCCAAAAGTTAGAATAAAAAGAAAAAGCCCTTTATGTTTTTTTGGCATTCTTAGCCCATCTTTGAGAAAATCTTTTAGCCCAAGCGTTACACCAAGAAATGAGGTCGTAATGGCAAAAAAAGCAAAAAGCTTACCGAATGTAAAAATCCAGGGAGAGTCCAGCTGTTTTTCTAAAGGAAAAATAGCTGATTTTCCAGCAAGACCTGCTTCTAATAAATAAGATGGAGAAATTAAACCCATTATGAAGCCTTGCCAAACTACGTAAAAAATAAAAGGAATGGTAATCCCTATAAATAAAGAGGTTCTTATAGCTCTATAATCAGCATTTAAATAGGTTTTTATTGAGGGTAAAATACCTTGATAACTGAAAGATGTAAAAACAACCGGCAGCCCTAACCATAAATGGGAAAAATTTTTAGTCTTTATAAAGTCAAAATTGAGATTGGAAAATCCAGTTAAAATTAAAGCTAAATAAGCAACTATCATCCCCAACATGAGATAGTTATTAATACGATTAACACTTGAGGTCCCCTTCATCACAAAATAGGCAAAAAAGAGGACAAAAAGACTTTGTGCCAAAAATTTAGGAAGATTGAAAATATTTTGTATTATATCTCCGCCACCGGCTGTATAGGCGACAGTAAGAGTATAAAATAAAAAAAGATATAAAGCCCAAGCAGCCCATTTGCCCCACTTACCTAAAAGCTTGCTAGAAAGTGTAATTAAATTAAATTCCCCCTCGTACCACATGAGAGCTTCAACAAGTAAAAGTCCTGTTGCCATCATAAATAGGTAACAAATGAAAAATAAAATCACTGAAGGTAAAAAGCCGCTTGAAGCTGTGACAACAGGTAAAGCCAGCATGCCAGCCCCAATGGTCGTTCCTGATATTAGTAACGAGGCATTAAATATTTTTTTACTATTAGACATGATAAAATACCCTATATTTTGACCCAAATTTGACTTTTTCCCCTTAAGAAGGTTATGTTTAATCTTTAGAATCGCACCAGAAAAAAAAGCACCGTGCCCCTTAAAACCTACGATAAAGCCTCTCATTTAATTGAACTAGAACAATTTGACCCTAATGCTATCTCCATCACCCTGAAATTAAAACAGGCAGGTTTTGAAGCCTATATTGTGGGGGGGAGCATTAGAGATTTACTTATTGGTAAAAATCCCAAAGATTTTGATATAAGTACCTCTGCAAAGCCGGAAGAAATCAAAAAAGTCTTTAGAAATTGTCTTCTCATAGGACGCCGTTTTAGATTAGCTCATATCCGTTTTGGTAAAAAAGTATTTGAGGTCTCCACATTTAGATCGGGAGACACCTCCGATGATCGATTAATTGTTCGAGATAACGAATGGGGTAGCATAGAAGAAGATGCCCTTCGTCGCGACTTTACCATCAATGGCCTTCTCTATGACCCCTCTAATGAGACCATTTTAGATTATGTAGGTGGGATCGATGACATTAAAACCCATACTCTAAGAACCATTGGGAATCCGTTTATCCGCTTTAAACAAGATCCTGTTCGAATGATCCGTCTTGTAAAATTCCAGGCCCGTTTTGGATTTAATATAGAAAATGAGACCCTTATTGCCGTCTCTGAATGCCGTAGCGAAATCTTAAAAAGCTCTCAGGCTCGTATATTTGAAGAAGTGATGCGGATGTTAGAGTCAGGATCGAGCGCTAAATTTATGAAGCTGCTTACTGAACATGGCTTTTTAGAACTCTTAGCCCCAGGGCTTAATCAATGTTTCTGCTCACCTCTGTCATCAGATATGTATGGCTTTTTAGAGATTTTGGATTCTAAATCTCAAGATCGCATCGTTGGAACAGCGGCCATGCTGCTACCCATTCTTGATCGTTATTTAAAAACCCATTTTGAAGAAAGGATGAGACATCCTCATCTTGGAGAAATCCATGAAGGGGCCTATCAGCTCATACAAGAAGCCTTTAGCCCATTTTTCATCATCCCTAAAAAATTCAAATCTGACCTTGCTCATATTTTATCAGGGCAATTTCGGCTAACACCCTTGGAGCCGAAAAAGAAAATGAGAGCCCCTCATTTAGAAACGATGACAAAAACTATCGATCTTTTAGAAATGCGCTCTGAATTAGAGCCAAGCCTTGGCCCCATAGTTGAAAAGTGGAAACACCGCCTTTCGAATCCCTCATTAAAAAAGCCGCGCCATGAAATTAAAAAACCTCCCGTTTGAAGATCTAAATTTCTCTTATTTCGGACCCGATCTTTTTTGGGGACCGATGCCGACAGTTATTTATTTTTCTATTGATGCCCATTCAAGTTTATGTGTAGATCCTTTTAATCAACCGGTTATGCCTATGGCAAACCACTCAATGCGTGTTTTTTCTATTGATCTTCCAGAACATGGAAACCATCTTGATCCCCATACAGCAATTAGCCGTTGGGCCCAGCATTATCAACAAGGCCATCCCATTTTAGAAGAGTTTATCAATAAACTGTCCCGTTTTATTGATTATTTAGCCCATGAAAATGTTATCGATCATCGCCTTGGTGTAATGGGCCTTTCAAGAGGAGCTTTTATGGCCGCTCACCTTCTGCACAAAAACAATAAAATAAAACATCTTGTCGGTTTTGCCCCACTCACTGATTTAAGAAAAACCAAAGAATTTCATGAGATGCCCCAAGATCTTTCTATCCCAGCTCCCATTTCAGCTTTAAAAGAATCACTGATTCAGGCTTCTATTAAATTTTTTATCGGCAATCAAGACACACGCGTCTCTACACATCGGGCTCTTGAAACCCTTCTTACCCTGTGTGATCTTGCGCAACAACAAGGCATTAAATCCCCTCAAATTGAATCCCTTATATATCCCTCTATTGGTCATATGGGTCATGGAACACCTCCCCATATTTTTGAAGAAGGGGCGCTTTATATGGTCAAAAAACTAGGATTTCTTAGTGGACTATGATCTCATAATCATTGCAGGTGAACCGTCTGGTGATGAACATGCCTCTTCAATGCTCAAAAACCTCTACACACTTAATCCTAAATTAAAAATTGCAGCTGTTTGCGGGCCTAAAATGAAAAAGGCCTATCCTATGACAGAGATTTTATCGATTGATAAACTCTCAATTATGGGATTTATTGATGTTTTAAAAAATATCGTAAAACTCTTTTTCATCTACCGTCAGATTCTCTTTTTCATTTTAAAACATCCTGCAAAAATCGTGCTCTTTGTCGATTATCCCGGGATGAACTTAAAACTAGCAAAAGAGTTAAAAGAAAAAGGTTTTAAGGGGAAACTTTGGCACTACATTGCGCCAACAGCCTGGGCTTGGAAAAAAAATAGAGTGAAAACTTTAAGTAAAAATTGCGATAAACTTTTTTGCATCCTCCCATTTGAAGAACCTTTTTTTAAAAGTCACCACATTAATGCCCAGTATATTGGCCATCCTCTTATTCCAAAACTTCAGACCTTTTTCGAAACAAGCCAACGGGATATAAATCTTCTAGCTCTTCTTCCGGGATCACGTGAGCATGAAATAAAAAAAAATCTCCCTTTTATGCTAAAAGCTGCGCATAAATTAAAGGAGGAAAACCCTCAACTTGTAATTGGATTATCCGTAGCTAACCTCGATTATGAATCTTATATTAAAACAGAAGTAGCCAAACATAATCTTGAAAACTCGGTTGTCATTTATCCAAGCGATGAAACCTTAGAATTAATGCTTAAAGCCCATATAGCCATGGCAAAATCGGGCACCTGCATTTTAGAACTGGCCCTTTTGGGGACACCAACTGTTGTGGTTTACGCCATCTCCAAACTTGATATTTTTATTGCTCAAAGAATTTTTAAAATAAATCTCCCGTTTTACAGTCTTCCCAATCTGATATTGAATAAAGAGATGTTTAAAGAACTATATGGTTCTTTTTTAACACTAGAAAAGCTTGTTGATTCCGCAAAAAAAGCTGCAAATAATCTGTCTTCGTTACATAAGGATTGCAGTAAACTTAGACACGTTTTAGGACCATCAGATCCTGGAGTTTTTCTTGCTAAAACTCTTGTCAATGAGCTTTGATTTTATTCCCTTTTTTGATTAAGCTCCTGCCGCTTTTAAACCGGAGCTAAAAAAAATGACCCTTATTTTGTTTCAAAAACAAACCTGCGTAAATCATGAAACACCAACTCAATCGACCATTACGTATAACTACACAAAAGCCACTTTAAAGGCCAATCAACTAGCCATTGCTACCCTTGTGCTTCTTCAATTATCTAGCTGCATTATATCTCATCTAAACCCTGAAAGAGCCTCGCTTGTCCAAGGACTTGTGCTGACAGCTTCCTTATCTGTTTTTTTATCCATCCATAGAATCCAGGTTCAGGAAAAAAAACATTTAGAAGCCATAGCTCCTGCTTGCTACGCTCCGAAAAGACCCCTTTTATTGCTTAAAGATATAGAACCAGCTCAAGAACCTCAAATAGACCCCCTACCACAAAATCCAGGTATTGATGGAAGAATTGATGGTGCTTTCAACCGATTTCTCCATTTTTGTGAATCCTGGAATTTTGAGTCCTTAATTAGGAAAAATCAATAAATTATTTATATCTGCAACTATTGTAAAAAATGATATTATCTTAAGCATGAATACAGAAAACATAAATATATTTATTGATAGACTGGTAAATGAAGGCCAATTCTCCCAAAAAGGAGAATTGCCCGCTGCTTTGCTAGAACTAACCTCCTCTGATGGACAGGCCCAAAACATCGATTATTTAGTTAATGCCTACATCACCGACGATCATCTGATTATTAATTTCGATGTTAAAGCTAAACTGCAACTTCCTTGTAAAATATGCAACGAACTGACCACATTTAGCCTCGAATGCCTCAAACAAACCCATTTAGTCCCCCTAAATGAGATTAAAAAAGGACTTTTTGAAGCAGCAGATCTTATAAGACAGACCGTACTTCTCAACATCCCCCCTTACTGCGAATGCGAGGGAAACTGCCCAGAGAGAGCTTTTGTAAATAAATTCCTAAAAAAAGAGGCTGCAGAGCCTGAAACTTACCACCCGTTCCAAGGATTATAAACTAATTCCTTTAAACTAGTCTTAAAAATACCTTAAATGGTATAAATTTATAAAAATTTCGATGGAGAATTAATTTTATGGCCGTCCCACGTAACAGAACTTCTAACGCAAGAAAAAATTCAAGAAGAGCTCACCACGCTAAATCCCCTAAACAATTAGCAACTTGTGCTAATTGCAAAAACCCTACGCTACCGCACC
Source organism: uncultured Chlamydiae bacterium (assembly GCA_903867585.1). Taxonomy (GTDB): domain Bacteria; phylum Chlamydiota; class Chlamydiia; order Chlamydiales; family Rhabdochlamydiaceae; genus CAIPRZ01. The sequence continues at coordinate 9,367 of CAIPRZ010000012.1, read as the reverse complement.
GCATTTGCATTAGCTGTGGTTTTTATGATGGAAGAAAAGCTGTTGATGTGGCTGTTGGAAACTAAAGTTTTGTGAAAATTGGTATTGATCTACTGGGAAGTGAAAACACCTCCCAATTGCTCTTAAAAGCTGTATTAGATCTTTGCGAAAAAACCCCATTTGAGCCCCATTTTTTTGGTAAAAAAACAGCAGACCATTCTAAAGCTGTTTGGCACGAATCCTCCCATTTTGTATCTATGGAAGATGTCGGTGTGTCTATGGCTCACAACAAAGACACTTCCATGTATAAAGGGCTTGAAGCCCTAAAATTAGGTCATATAGATGCATTTATTTCCTGTGGAAATACAGCAGCTCTTTTAACCTATTCCCATTTGTTATTACCTAAACTCCCTTCGATCATTCGCCTCGGCCTTTTGGCTACCCTTCAAACCCAATCAGGCCCTTGCAGTATCGTCGATGTTGGAGCTAATGTTGGCGCCACTGTACATCAAATGCGTCAATTCACCTTAATCGGGGCCGCCACTTTTAAAGCTTTACATGGTAAAGATCCTAGAATTGGGATATTAAACATGGCTAGCGAAAAAGGGAAAGGCCCTCAAACTTTGAACCAACTATATAGCTTTTGTCAAAGCCTACCCAATTTTATTGGCTTTGTAGAACCCTCTTTGATATTTGAAGGAGGCTGTGATTTAGTAATCACAGACGGCTTTACAGGAAATATTTTTATTAAAACAGCAGAAGCTGTTGCGCACATGACTTTAGGAAAAAAGATCTCAGAAACCCCCTACGATCCCTCAAGTTATCCTGGCGCTCTTTTGTGTGGGGCAGAAAAACTTGTCATGAAATGTCATGGCATAGGAGATACCCGGGCCTTACAGAAAACGATACAAGAAGTTTTACGGCTTTATAGCTGCAACTATTTAACTCGGGTCAAACAAGAAATAAGCGCTTTAAAAGAAGAGTCTTTTTAGCCTAGTATACTAATTTTATGAATCCACTCATCGATGGCCCTTTTCGGCCCCTTTTGTGGTGACATGTAACCCTTTGTTAGACCATGCAAGAAATTTTACTTAATATTGAACCAAAACAAACCCGTTTAGCCTACCTCCGTGGTGGCGTTTTACAGGATTTAGTTTATGAAAGAAAGTCCTCAAGACAAATAACAGGCAATATCTATCGCGGCAAAGTGACAAGCATTTTGCACAACATCCAATCAGCCTTTATTAACATCAATGAATCTGAAAATGGCTTTATCCACATCTCTGATATCTTAGAAAATTCTCAGAAATTTCAAGAAATGTATGATGTGGAAATGGATATGAAAGCTCAGCCTAAAAAACAGGTTGAAGATATCACTAAAATCTTAAAAATCGATCAGCCAGTCCTTGTCCAGGTTGTTAAAGAATCGATAGGAACTAAAGGGGCTAGATTAACCTCTAATGTTTCCATCGCTGGTAGATACCTCGTTTTACTTCCTAACACCCCTCACAGAGGTGTTTCTCGTAAAATTGAGGATTCTGCCACTCGAGATAAGCTTAAAAAGCTTTTGAAATCGTTAGATTTACCAAACGAGATGGGTTTTATCTGCAGAACAGCTTCCTCCACAGCAACCCCTGAAGAATTGACTCATGAAGCGATGGAACTTTATCACACTTTCAAACAAGTTTTAGAAAAATATCAAAAATCCAATCGTCCTGTCTGTCTCCATGAAGAAATGGATCTTTTAAAACGGGCTGTTTTAAAAGCGGTAGATAAAAATTATGAGCGGATCCTTATTGATGATTATGCTGTATTTAAAACAGCAAAAGCCCTTCACGCCAAATACGCTCCTTCAAGCCCGTTAAAAATTGAATTTTATCGCGATAAAATGCCTATTTTTGAACGTTTTGGTGTAGAAAAAGAGATCGATCGGGCGCTCAAAAGAAAAATTTGGCTCCCTTCTGGCGGCTATCTGTTTTTTGATAAAACTGAAGCCATGCACACCATCGATGTTAACTCTGGCAGATCTTCCTCTAAAGACGGTTCTAAAGATTTAGAAGAAGCTTTAGTTCAAATCAACTTAGAAGCTGCTGATGAAATAGCAAGGCAAATTAAAATCCGCAATGTTGGCGGACTTATTGTGTGTGATTTTATCGATATGAGATCGCGTAAAAGCCAACGAAGAGTGCTAGATCGTCTTAAAGAAGCTATGAAAGATGATAGTGCTAAGTGCACAATCTTAGGCATGAGTGAATTTGGTCTTGTCGAAATGACTCGTCAACGTTACCGGGAGTCACTGGCTCAAACAATCAATACCGCTTGCCCTTATTGCACAGGACATGGATCGATTAAAAGTTTTGAGAGCTTATCGATTGAAATCGAAAGAACCTTACGGTATCTCATTAATCATAAAGAGCATTTTGCCCTAGAACTTCTGACTCATTCAGAAATGGATCACTATTTAAATCATCAAGACAAAGAATTTTATAAAAAAATCGCAGAAAAAAATAATGCTGATCTTAAATTTTCTAAATCTGATGCCTTGCATTTAAACGATTTTCATTTTTACTCGACCACCAATGGAAAAAGAATTGAACTTTGATCACTATCTTGCTTCTGTCCCTTTGGATAAGAAGCAAGCTTTGCTTGTTAAAAACTTCTACCATAATTTCAAAAAAGCAGGTTTGGAAAATGGGTATGATGAAGCTTATATTCGCAAAAACTTTAAAGATCTGATCACTCATTTAACCGACGAGCTTAAATCTCCTTCTAGCTTTGATCCTTATCATCAGGCTTTATTTTCTCCGATTGATTATTACCAGTTTGGCCTTGATTTTATGGAAATACTGGTGGATAAACCCATAGTTTTAGAGGGCAAACAGAACCTTGAAACTATTAATCATCAATTGATGAAAGGTCACAATGTGATTTTATTGGCTAACCACCAAACAGAAGCTGACCCCCAATTAATCAGCTTAGCTCTACAAGATTCTTTTCCTGAAATGGCAAAAAAAATGATCTTTGTAGCCGGCGAACGGGTTATAACAGATCCCTTGGCAGTCCCTTTTTCAAAAGGTCGATATCTTTTATGCATTTATTCTAAACGCTACATCGACATACCTCCTGAATTAAAGCTTCAAAAGCAACTTCATAATAAAAAAACCATGGAACAAATGGGAGCTTTATTAAAAGAGGGAGGCAAAATTATCTATGTGGCCCCAAGCGGCGGAAGAGACCGTAAGGATGAATCAGGAAATATTCAAGTAGCCCCTTTTGATCCTCAAAGTATCGAAATGTTTATCCTAATGGCTAAAAGGGCAGGCACTCCCACCCATTTTCATACCTTAGCTCTTTCTACCTATAATCTTTTACCCCCACCTGATTCTATCCAAATCGACCTTGGAGAAGACAGACACTGCCATAAAACAAAAATTGGTTTTTATTTTGGTGGTGCAATAGATCTAGAAAAATACGCTCATATGAGCGATAAACATAGTATAAGACAAGAGCGCGCCAAAGATCTTACTGAAGAAGTATCTAGGCACTACAGAACCCTTAAATAAGCGTTTTTGTCCTTTTTATATTTAACTTCTAGGATCTTTTATGTACCGGTTGTTTTTAGCCTCAGTTTTGACCCTATCAATTCCTGCCTACAGCATTCAATTTATTAAAGACACCAATTCTACAGAGATATTAACACCCAGCTTTAAAGCTATAAGATCTGCAAAAATTAAGTTAGATAACGGTCTTGAAGCCTATATCATTTCCGATCCATTGCTGAAAGAATCCGGAGCAGCTCTTGCTGTAGCTGCAGGATCATGGGATGATCCGGTAGAATATCCAGGTATGGCCCATTTTCTAGAACACATGCTTTTTATGGGAACAAAAGCCTATCCAGACGAAGCGGAGTATTCAAGCTTTATCCAGTCTCATGGTGGTGCTATGAATGCCTATACAGCCTCCGACAAGACTGTATACAGCTTTTCCATAAACCCCACCGATTTTGAAGGGGCCCTTGACCGCTTTTCTCATTTTTTTATTGATCCCCTTTTTTCAATGAGCTCTTTATCTAGAGAGCTTCATAATGTCGATCAAGAGCATGCAAAAAACGTTGAAAATGATGGCTCACGTATTTATCAAGTTTTTAAAGACACAGCTAATAAAGATCATCCAGTTCATGCCTTTTCAACAGGTAATGCTGAAACCCTTTCAGACATCCCAACAGCTGTTATGAAAGAGTTTTATGAAAAATATTATTCTTCAGACAGGATGCATCTTGTCATTATGGATAAAGCGCCACTTGATACTCTTGTAGCTTCTGTTAAAGCTAAATTTAATAAAGTTCCTGTTTCTAAATTTCAAAGAACACTTCCGCAAACCTCTATTTTATCTACTGCTCAAAAAGGGGCCCTGCTTAAAATTTGCCCTCTTAAAGAAACTAAAAGTCTATCCCTTATTTGGGAACTTGGTTCCACTTATGTTACCGATTTTGATTCAAGAACGGCTGATTTTCTCTGTTATCTTTTATCGAGCGAAGCTCCGGGACAACTAGCTGAGCTTCTTAAATCAAAAGGCTATACCAATCAATTTAGCGCCTCTAAAGATGACTTCAGTCATACTCAAGGGTTAATTTCTCTTGATATGGATCTAACAGCAAGTGGTCTAGAAAATAAACAAGAGATCATTCAAATCTGTTTTAATTATCTGAAATATCTCTCTTCTAATAAGCAGCTTCTTGCCATTTACGATCAGTGGAAAAGTATTATTAAAACAAAATACATCTATCAAGATAGACAAGATGTCTTTTCAGAAGTAACAGATCTTGCCGCTGATTTAATCGATCAACCTCTTGCAAACTTTCCTTCTCATGGACAAATCCCAAGCGCTTTTGATCCGGATAAATTTGTTAAACTTGTAGCTGTTTTAAAACCAGAATCGGCCCTTTATGTTCTTATGGATAATCAAGGTCAATTTGATCAAAAAGAACCTTGGACCGGCGCCAGCTACAGCATAAAACCCTGGAGCTCAGAAGATCTTTATACATTTAATGAAGTAGAAAAAAGCCTTTGTTTCAATCCTATTGAAACAAACCCCTACGCCCCTACTCAATTTTATTTAACCTTTCAGTCAGAGCAGAGCCCATTTTACGAAACGCTAGATCAGAGTGAAAATTTAAATCTCTATTATAAACCAACAAATCTCTACGGTCTTCCTGAATGTTCCATTAAGCTCAAAATGACCCCAGCTTTCCCAATGGTCAAAGAGGATCTTGCTGCTTTCTTATCCCTATTTGTGGGTGGATTTAATAAAAAGCTGATGTTTGATCTCGATGCAGCTGCCTATTGTGGTCTTAGAGGTCGGTTATATGCTCAAGATGGCTTTTTGTATTTAAGTCTTGAAGGATTTAATGATAAAACAGAAACCCTCTTTACTAAGATGACTGAAAATCTTAGTTCTTTTTCTATAAGCAAAGAAGATTTCGATCTGATTAAGCAACTTTGCAAAGATAGCTTATCTAATACCTCAAAAGAACTTGGATTCAGACAGGGTCTTATCCGTTTTAACGCCCTTTTTGATTCTACAGGATCATTGCCCTACGATGTTAATCAGGCTCTAAAAAATTGGGATTACGAACGTTTTAGCAAGCTTGCAAAAAACCTTTCTGAATCTTTTAAAATTGAGGGTCTGATTATTGGTAACGCCTCAAAAACTTTAGCTAATTCCATACACCAAGAACTTAAAACTTTGAGTTCTTTAAAACCTGTTGCCCAAGCACGCATTCAAAAAGTTCTTGAGCTTGATGACCATAAAGGGCCTTTTATCTACAAAAAGAACCTAGAAGTTCAAGGATCAAGTTTAATACTAGCCATCTCCCAAGAAAAAACATCTGAAGCGACCCGAGCAAGAACAGCTTTATTAATGCCCCTATTATCAGAGCAGTTTTTTGATACCCTAAGAACCAAACAACATACAGGCTATATAGCTAAAGCTTTTGATAAAGAAATAGCCCAGCAGCAGTTTTATATTTTTGGGGTGCAGTCTAATTCTCATGGCGCTCTTGAACTTCTCTATCGTTTTGAGCTATTTATCGAAGAATTTGTGAATAATTTTGAGACAAAATATAGCCAAAAACAGTTTGAGTCGGTAAAAAATTCCCTGATTGCTGAACTCTCGGCAAGAAAAGAAAATTTATCCACCTTAGCGATGCATGATTTATACCTCATCACAAACCGTGATGGGGACTTTACATGGGATGAAAAACTTATTAAAGCGTGCCAGAATACAACGTATGATGAGCTTAAAGAATTTGCTTTTAAGACCCTTCCAAGAAGTAATCCTAAGAGGGTAGCTTTTTTAATGGAGGGTAAACTTCCTCAAAATCGCAAGCTTATTTATTCAGTGTCAACACTTGAAGGGATTCAATCCCAAGGCCAATTTACTCAACCTCTTCTTTTACAGCCGAAAGCAGAGTCTGATGAATATTCAAAAAAACTTCTTTTGAACACTCCTTAGGGGTGTTCAAATAGTTTTCAAGTTTCTGAATAAGATCTTTTTGAGAATAAAAAGCCTCCCCTTGATTGATCGATTTGACAAAAGGGACATTCGCTCTCTCCCAATACATAAAACGGGAAGAGGAATTAATGGTATGATCTAAAAGAAGATATTTATTTAAATGAAGGGCTTCACTCACCGATAAACTTCCGGTTTTAGAAATAATAAGATCACTGACTACCATAATCTCTGGAAGAGAAGAGGTAAATTGCCATAAATGAAGTCTACTTCCTGAGGCTAATTGATAAATAATCCTATCCCCTAAATCGTTTTCTCTGACAGCGATTGCATCAAGCAGATCTTTAACTTTATTAAAAGATTTTAGATCTTTACCCGCGCAGCAGTTAAATTCTAAATTACTAAGCTCAAACTTTAGTAAAACTTTGGTTAATTTATAAAATAGCGAGGTACCAGTGGCTCCTACAGTGAGAGTAATAACTTTAGATTTTTTACTTATAAAAAGAAGTTTTTTAAGTTGATTAACCTCTTTAGATGAATAGGTTTTTACGCAGGCACTTTTTACAGGAAAACCCAATTTTACAATTTTTGAAGAGCATAGTCCCCAATTAAGCGCCTGAGAAATTTGAGGCTCATAAGCAAGACCCAGCTTAAATTGATTAAAGGTGTTTTTTTTGTTTTTAAGGCCAAATAAAAAAGCTTTTAGTTCTACATCCGTCGGTATGATCCAAAAAGGGATTGCTAAATCTTGACAAGCATCAAATAACGCCCGATTGAAAAAAGGGATCACAGATACGACCATTATAGGTTTATGTTTTATAAAAAAAGATTTTGCCCCTTTTTTTAAAATCGACTTATTTAAAGCCATATAGCACTTTCCAGCGATGGCATAAAAATTACACATGAAAAAAAGGCGTTTTTTTAGAAAAAAATTATAGCAATCTTCTGCTGTAAATTTAGCTTTAAAAAAGCGGCTAATTAGATCAACTTTTCCAAAAATATCAGAAAGCGCATTAAAAACTTCAACCTCATAATCAGATTTTAGAATCTCCCTTATGGCTTCAGAAGCTGCTATATGTCCTCCTCCACCGCGTGAAGATAAAACAATAATCTTTGGTTTTAGATCAGAACTTTCCATAGGCATATTCAGTGTTTTTTTTCCTTATAGCAAAGAGGGGTAAGTTTGACGAGTGGATTTTTTTTTAACCTTTAATATAAGTTAAAAAAATGGATCCAATAAAAGTTAAAACCTGTGGAATTATTGTAGGGGCTGATAAAAAAATCGAATACCTACTGCCCTATTTTTATTTAAATTTGAGGCTTAACACCTCACTTCCCATAGTTTTTTTTGATTTCGGAATGACAGTTATGGGAAAAAGTTTTTGTGAGAAAAGAGGTCAGGTCATTCCCATAGAAGAAAGTCTTTGGTCATCTGAGGAAGTTTCAGCTAAAAACACCATTAAAACCATGTGGTTTAAAAAACCGCTGGCTTGTAAAAAAGCCCCTTTTGATCTCAATTTATGGCTAGATCTTGATTGTAAAATTGTAGGGCCTTTTGATGATATTTTTTCTAAAATCGATAAAGAACATTGGTTAGCGCTAAGAATGGAGGGAAAAATAACCCTAGGCTGGCTTAAAATGATGGAAGAACATCCCCATTATCTTTTATATAATTCAGGGGTTATGCTTTTTGAAAAAGATAGCCCTTTTATCGATTTATGGATCGATGGCTGCCATAAATTTTCTAAAAAATATAATGGTGATCAAGATATTTTAGGACTTATTCTTATGGATCATCCTAAAAAAGTAGGTATATTGGATAAGATCTATAATTTTATAACCCATCACGATGAATTCTCCGATAAGAAAAAAGTTAAGATTTTCCATAACGTCGCTTATTTAAAAGCAGATCTTCTTAATGAATATATTTTTTTAGAGAAAATGGCTTCTTTAAAAGATTTTTCTCCTATCCTTTCGACTAAAGGGATTATTGTCGGGCTTAATGCCAAAATCGAATACTTACTCCCTTTTTTTTATTTAAATTTACGGCTTAATTGCTCCCTACCGATTGTTTTTTTTGATTTTGGTATGTCCGCGATCGGAAGATCTTTTTGTGAAAAAAGGGGGCAGGTTATTGAAATTGAAGACAGCCTTTTCAATAATCCCGATGACCCCTATCAACCGCATGTAAGAAATGAATGGTTTAAAAAACCCTTAGCTTGCAGCCTTGCCCCCTTTGATATTAATTTATGGATCGATCTTGACTGCCTTATTCGGGGACCTATTGATGAAATATTATCTATTCCCTCTCATAAATGGCTTCGTATTTGTCCAGAATATACAATAGACTTTTCCTGCCACGATTTATCTTTTCATGACCTCACCATATTTAATTCTGGCGTCTTTGCCTTTAGAAAAGACTCCCCTCTTATTGACATCTGGATAAAAGGTATTAAAAACTTTGATCTTAGTCAGCTTGTCGGTGATCAAGATATTTTGTCCTTCGAGCTCTATGGCCACTTTGATAAAATCCAATCACTTGATCCAAAATTTAATGCCTTAGTCTCTTGGAAAAAAAATCCGTATAAGCATTTAGCCCCTTTAGATTCTCCTATAAAATTTTTAGATCCAAAACTAACTCTTGAGGAATGTTCTATCATCCATTTCTATGGATCTTCTAAATCCCTGCTCTTAACCCGTTATCAGGCTCTAGAGGCCATGGCTAATTCTTTTAAAAAGGAAAATGAATATGTTTGAAGCCTATCAATCTTATAAAATTGTTATCTATTATACACCTGAAACAAAAAAGTTTTTAGGTTGGGCTAAAGCTTTTTGGCTGCTAAAAACAGCCCATCCCATTATTGAAACACCTATTATT
>CAIPRZ010000011.1 GCA_903867585.1 uncultured Chlamydiae bacterium | reverse complement strand
TGTCGATAATTCTCATGTTGAATGCTGACATCAGACCACTTAAAAATGTTATCTAGATTAATTCTATCCCTGTAGATTTTGCAATATCATGCATAGCGGTCATGGGTCGATCTAAGGAGCGTATTAAGATATCGATTTTCTGCTCACCTAGTTTAAGTTCAAAAAAACTAAAAAAGCTTAAGCTTGCAATCTAGAATAAGGTCTTGATTATCTATTTCGATATAAAGATCAATATCCCCCCTTTTTAGCATCATCTACTCGAGAACCAAAAAGCCAAACTCTGGAATTTTGGGGACAAAATTTCTTAAGGCCTTCTAAGATTGTATTTATTTGAAAATCACTTAGCCTCATTATTATCTAATAACTTCTAATTTATTATATTCTTTGTTCTGAATCTATAAAAAAAGATGTTTAGATTTTTCTTAAATGAAGAACCGATGTCGCAATGACGGATTTAATAAGGTCAATAGCAACAAAAGGAACAAATCCTAAAAGGATGGCTTTTTGCAGACCGACAAATAAGGTAAGCTGACAAATACCCATAAGGTAAATAATAAGATTAGAACCCACAAGATTTAAAAAAGTAGCCCATGGTTTTTGCGGAAGGATCTTTTTTAAAGCTCCGGCACAAAAACTAGCCAACGGATACGCGATTAAATAACCCCCTGTTGGTCCAAATATCATTCCAGGACCCGATCTTCCTAAAGAAAAAAATGGGGCCCCTAGAGCTCCTTCAATAAGGAAAAATAAGGAAGTTAAAAAGCCAACACGCGCACCAAAAACAAAACCAATCATTAGACAGAGTTGATTTTGAATGATCCAAGGAACTGGCATGAATGGGGTCTTAAAAGAAATTAAAGAAGAGGCTCCAAGAATAACACTCAAAAGGAGCGCTTTTTGAAAAGTGTTGAGCGTTGTTTTTTCGCTTAATAAAAGGGATTTAATCATATGTTCATCTCCGAAATCCATGGTATGAAGTCTTTAGCGATCTGCCGTGATGGACCATAAGTTAATAAAGATTCTAAGTTTTCAAGCGAGCACCATTGGGCCTCTTCTACCTCTTCAGGATGAGATAAGGTAACTTCTCCAGTCACTATAGCCGGGAAATAAACCACCTCTTTATGGAAATGCTCCTGGTTTTTTTCAAAACTATACATTTCATGAAATAATCGACCAGAAAGTAATTCTTTAATTTCTAATCCGGTCTCTTCTTCTAATTCTCTACGAGCAGTTTCATGGGGGACCTCGCCTGCCATAGCTTTGCCTTTAGGGAATCCCCAGTAGTGGCCACTAACGTGTTTGACTAACAGAATATAAATTTTACCCGATCGCTTCTGAATAGGAATAATCCCAAAGCTATTTATGGTTTTATTCATGCGTGGTAGGGCCCAAAAATAATGGTTGAGTTATGACCACCAAATCCAAAAGAATTGGACATAGCAGCTGTAATTTTAAAATCTTCAGCCTCTGGACCTACTGGGCTAAACGCACTAAGTTCCTCAATCGGATTATCTAAATTAAGATTTGGATGAAGCTTATGGTGTTTAATAGATTGAACCGTTGCAACAGCTTCTAAACCACCAGCAGCTCCAAGGCAATGTCCAATCATCGATTTTGTCGAATTGATCTTAATAGCATTGGAATGATTACCAAAAGCGGATTTTAATGCTTTAAGTTCGGCTACATCTCCAACAAGAGTGGAAGTTGCATGAGCATTTACATAATTGATTTTATCTTTAGAAATACCTGCATCTTTTAGTGCGTTATGAATACATAAAGAAACACCGCGACCTTCTGGATCAGGATCGGTCATATGGTAAGCATCGCAGGTTAAGGATCCTCCAAGATACTCAGCATAAATAGGAGCCTTTCTTGCAAGAGCATGTTCTAAAGATTCTAAAACAAGTACTCCAGCCCCCTCACCCATAACAAAACCATCTCGATCTTTATCCCAAGGACGGGATGCTTGCTCAGGATGCTCGTTATTTTTAGATAAGGCTCCAATCGCGACAAACCCGGCAAGACCGATAGGTTGAATAGAGGCCTCAGAACCTCCACAAATCATTAAATCGGCATCTCCTCGACGAATATGCTCAGCAGCTTGATAAAAACAGTAATTAGAAGTCGCACAAGCTGTAGAAATAGAGTAGTTAGGACCCTTGAAGCCTAAATCAATAGCTAAAAGAGCTCCCCCAATATTTGTAATGATATAAGGGACAAAAAAAGGAGTTAGCCGCTTGAAGCCTTTAGTGATTAAAGTTTCTACCCCGTTTGAAAAAACTTCCATACCGCCCATTCCTGAGCCAATAAGAACACCTGCTTTTTCTTTATTTAAACGATCAAGAGCTTCTTGATCTAGCCCTGCACTTTCAAGCGCCTTTTTACCTGCAACAATGGCATAACGGGCATAAGGATCTAAACGGCGAGCCTGCTTTTTCTCAATATACTCACCGCTATCAAAATTATGGATTTGTCCAGCAAAGCGGGTAGGATATTCAGAGCAGTCAAAACCTTGAATAGGGCTAATACCGCTTTTACCCTCGATAAGGGATTGATAAAAATTTTGAGCATCATTTCCGTAGCAAGAAACAACCCCAAGACCTGTGACTACAACACGTCGTTTGTTCATAAATTTTAATCCCTATAGGTTAAACTTCTGAATCGGACTTAATTAGATTAGATATATCTATTAATTTTGCTTCAGGCCAGAGCTTTTCAAGGTCATAACGATCTCTGTAACCAGGAGCAAAGATATGTACCATGAATTCAAAAAAATCTAAAACAATCCACTCTCCAGAATGCACCCCTTCGTGCTTAAAGACAGGTTTACCCATATCTTTCAAAGACTGTTCACAGTTTTGCGCAAGAGCCATCGCATGACGGTCAACAAAACCTTCAGCAATGACAAGGTGATCGGTTATGGTTGAAAGACCCTTTACATCAAGGAGCATGATATTTAAGGCTTTTTTATCCACAAGCGCTGTAATAGCGGCTTCAATAAAAGGATCAACGATTTTTGTGCTATTCATAGATTTAAATATTTAAAGAGACCTATTTTACTCAAAAACGACCTTGAAGTCTACCTTCAAAGGTTTTTTATGATAAAATTAGTTGCCAGCCGTTTTTTAAAGATAAATGTAGCAAGGACTGATCTGGGCAGACCGCATACTTGATATCGGCTTTTAAAAGCATTGGGAGGTCTTCCATAGCGTCGCTATAGGCAATGACCCGATTGAATGAGGGATTAGATTCTAAAAAATTATCTATCCACGTAGCCTTGTTCTCCCCCCTAATAACCTCAATTTGGTGACTAAACCATCCTGTTGCAGTCAAAGGGTAGGTAGAAGAAAGTATTAAATTTATTTTTAAAAAGTGAGCGATTTCATTAACGATGAAATCAGGAGAACTAGAGAGTAGGGCAATTCTATGTCCTTGTTCTCTTGCATTTTCAATTTGATCTAAAAGCTTTTTTCTCAAGTTAGGAAGGATGATTTTATCAATAAATTCAGGGACAGCTTTGAGAATCTTATGAGCA
>CAIPRZ010000010.1 GCA_903867585.1 uncultured Chlamydiae bacterium | reverse complement strand
TAAATCGTCATTTAAAAGGAAATTGCAAAATAGCTCATTTTCGCTTCCTGTCCATTTGAGTTTAAAAAAATCATCTAAAGATTGATTCTGATTATTTAATTCAGTCTTGGGGCTTGGTGAATCCGAATATACGCTATTATAACTACCTAATATCGATAACGCAAAAATAAAGAATTTCATTTTTAACCTCGTTTGAGCGGGTTAAAACATATCTCTAAATAAGTATTATGGGAATAAGGATTTAAAAGATCAGCGACTGATTTCTTATTTTTAAAATAGAAGAGCGTGAATCTATAAATTCACGCTCTTGGAGCTCATTAATTTAAAATCTCTTCATATTCACTATTCATGGCTTCTTGGAATTGATCCATAAGCTTATCAAAATAATCAATCGCATCAAAAATTGCTGTTTCTTGCGTCATATCAACGCCTGCTTTTTTTAGAAGATTAATCGGATAATCAGAAGAGCCTGATTTTAAGAACATCAAATAATCTTCTTTGGCTTTATCCCCTAGGGTCTCACAGCGGTTTACAAGTGATATGGCTGCAGAAATACCGGTGGCATATTGATAAACATAAAAATTATAATAGAAATGGGGAATGCGGGCCCATTCAATCGAGATTTCATCTCCGATATGAAGATGGGATCCGTAATAGTCTTCATAAAGCTTTTTATATTCTTGTTTTAAAAGTTGGGGTGATAAAGGGGTCCCCGCTTCAACAAATTCATGAAGTTTTAGCTCAAATTCAGCAAACATGGTCTGTCTAAATAGGGTCGCTCTAATATCTTCAATCATTTGATTTAATAAGTAAGCCTTTGTTTTACGATCGGTAGTTTTAGAAATCAAATCTCTAAACATCACCTCTTCCTGAAACGTTGAGGCCACTTCAGCAACAAAAATGGAATAACTCGAATAAGGATAGGGCTGGTTTTCCTTTGAGAGTAACGTATGCATGCTATGGCCTGCTTCATGACATAACGTTTTAGCATCCGATAAGGTGTTTTGGTAATTCATCAAAATAAAAGGCATGCTATCAAAACAACCCGATGAATAAGCGCCTGAGCGTTTACGAAGATTTTCGTAGCGATCCACCCATCCCTGTTTTAATAAACCATCTGAGAGCTTTTGATGGTAAGTTTTACCTAAAAATGCAGCCGCTTCTAAGACTTTTTTTTCAGCCTCTTCATAGCTGATTTCCATTTTTACATCTTTTACCATTGGGACGTATAAATCATAAGGCTCTAATTGATCGAGTTTCATCTGCGCTTTTCGCATAGAGGCGTAATTATGCAAGGAGGAAGAGCGTTTTTTTACCGATTGAATGAGGTTTTTATAAACCTCTGTACCTATTTGGTAAGGAAATAAAGCGGCCTCAAGGGCGCTTTTAAAGTTTCTAGCGCGCGCTGCAAAGATATGGGATTCAATATGCGTTGTGAGCATTTCGCATAAAGTATTTTCATACTTAAGAAAGTGTTTGTGCATGGCATCAAAAGCATTTTTTCTTAAAACTCTATCTTGAGAGCGAAGATATAAATTGTAGGATCCTAGAGTTAATTCGTAAGATTTATTGTGAGAATCCACAATCGTATCAAAAGTAGAATCCGCATTTAAAAAAGCTGAAAACACTTTTTGTCCCCCGCCTAAGGCTTTAGAGGCCATGGATAATAACTCTTCCTTATCTTCAGATAAGGTATGAGGTTTCATACGGTAGAGACCTTCCAAATAAATTTTATACTCTTTAAGCTTGGGATCTTTCATCATCGTTTCAAAAGCGCCCGGGCTCATTTTCAAAAGCTCTGGTTCCAAAAAGGCACTTTTTTCTTTAAACTGCTGATAAAGATTAACCGCCTCCTCATAAGCATTTTTAGTGTTGAGTTCAGCTACATCCTCATCATGACGCAGGTGGGCGTAGGTATAGATTTTTTCAAGATGGCGACCGATCATAAAATAGGCATCAAGACCTTTTTTTAAATTGTCGGCACTTTGGGTAAGTTTCCCCTTCAGTGCCAGAAAATCTTGCCAGCTATCTTGAGCTGTCCATTTTTTATAGTCTTTTTGCCAAACAGACAAATCCGCATACATACTGGCCACATTCCATTGGTCCTTTTGTGGCACCTGACTTCTAGACAGCTGTCCCATGGTCACATCTCCGATTAAAAAAATTAATAATAACATATTTGATCTAATATTAAGGGTTGCTTAAAATTTCTTATACCCAAAGAAAAAATAGATCTAAAACCCTTTTTTATGTTTTAGCACTCTTTTACCTAAAGTGCTAAAGGTCCTTGCTAAAAAAAACACCCTTCATTAAACTTTTATAGATATATCCGTTTAACATGGAGGATCCAATGACACAACAGACGACCACACAACTTAGACCTCTTGGCAACAGAGTTTTAGCCAAAAGACTCGAGCAAGAGACCACCCTTAAAGGGGGCCTTATCCTACCTGATAGCGCCAAGAAAAAACAAGAATTGGCCGAAGTAATTGCTTGTGGACCAGGAGCTGTTAATAAAGAAGGTCACCTTATTGCTATGCCTGTAAAAGTTGGAGATAAAATTCTTACTGACAAATACAGCGCCCAAGATATCCAATTTAACGATCAAGATTTCATTATCATTAAAGCTGATGAAATTGTAGCTATT
>CAIPRZ010000009.1 GCA_903867585.1 uncultured Chlamydiae bacterium | reverse complement strand
CACAGCCTTCAGCGCCTCCACAGCCTTCAGCGCCTCCACAGCCTTCAGCGCCTCCAATGGCTTTAGAGGAGGATCCCTCTAATATCTTAGAGGGTTCTTTTCAAACTATTGATCGATTTTGAAAGATCTTTAATGGTTTCTGGATTTTCTGAGCTTTGAAAATTATTAAAAGCCTCGTTAAGCTGGGCCTCTTTTTTTTGAGCCTCTTTACTTAAGCATAATTTTGCTGTCTCATTCATCACATTCATCGCCTTTGACATCACATCTTTAAAGGCCTCTTTTTGCAAGGGATTGGAGGAGCTTTGATATTGTTCAAGGCTTTGTTTAAATAGTTCTGCCCCTTTTGTGAAATCCTGTTTATATATTTGTTGATTATGTGGATCAACATTCCCTCCACCAGATATAGAATCAACCATACAGCCTCTTTTTGTTTTAATTGTCATATAAATGTTTTGGCAATTTTTGACAAAATGTGCTTTTATCCATTTTTATATTGAGAAAATTTTCTCAAGACTTGATGGTGAAATTAAAGAGGTAAATATGAAGCACCCCATCTTTTGCTTAAGTTTTTTATTCGCTTGTAACCTTATTGCTGATGAAATACCCCCCGATCAGGTGACCCCAGAACTTGTGGCAGCTCAACTTAAAGATGCCGAAGCTGAATATAACGAAGCAAAAGAGAACTTTAACTTTTGGTATGCAGGTCCACTATTAACACCAGGGGCCCATATTTTACCTCCTGGACAATTTGTTCTTCAGCCCTATCTTTTTTTTACTAATAACTATGCCAAATTCTCACAAAGTGGATCCTCAAAAAGTATAAATAGTTTAAATCAGCTCAATCCCAGCGCTGTTTTTCAGTTTGGAATGCTTAAATGGCTAGATGGGGTTATAAATTTACAAAGCCTAACTAACTGGCAAAATGGCAATTCTTCTACCCATTTTGGGGATATGAGCTTTAGCTTAGGGGTCAGGGTTGTGGATGAACATCTTTATTCACCAGCGATTTTAATCAGTATTAAAGAAACATTTCCAACAGGTAAGTATTCCAATTTAAATCCGAGCTTAGACGGAATTGATGCCTCAGGAGCGGGGGCTTATAGCACTTCTGTCAATCTAAACATCGCTAAAGTTATCTGGTGGATTCCTAAACATCCGATGAACGTACGGGCCTCTTTTGGATATACATTTTCAACAGTGGCAAGAGTTACAAATTATAATGCCTACGGCGGTGGAATAGGAACTGAAGGTAATATCCATACACCCTATGTTTTTTCAGCCGATGCTGCGCTTGAGTATAGCTTTTCCAAACGATGGGTTTTTGCCCTTGATGCGGTTTATAACTACGCTACAAAGACCCATTTTGTAGGTCAATCTGGTGTTGATATTGATGGTAATCCCGCCTCTAACGGTGGCCCTTTCAACGATAATTTAAGTTTTGCACCGGCTATTGAATATAACTTCAGTCCCGATTTAGGGGTTATTGCTGGAGTTTGGTTTTCAGTATGGGGGCGCAATTCACTTGATTTTGTTTCTGGGATCGTGAGTGTTACTTGGGGCTTTTAAATCTTTTAATGGAGCATGAGAATGTCTGATCAAAAATTATTTATCCCACATAGTCTTGATAAGGGAAAATGTGAAAAGATTGCTAAAGTGTTAAATCCACTGGTCGCTGATTGTATTGCCCTTTATCTAAAAACTAAAAGCTATCACTGGCATCTCTATGGTCCTCATTTTAGAGATTACCACCTTCTTTTTGATGAGCAAGCGGCTCAAATTTTTGAAATGATCGACACTCTTGCAGAAAGGGTAAGGAAGTTAGGTTCATCCACAGTGACCTCTGTGGGATATGTCCATAAAAATATGACCCTTTCTGATGATGATCAATTAGCGATCAATGAAAAAGAGATGCTGTCAAGACTTGTGAAAGATAATTTGCACCTTACTAATCACATGAGAAAAGCTCATGAGGTATGCGATCAAAATGGTGATTGCGCCACCACTAGTATTCTAGAAGTTTTTCTTGATGAAGCTGAAAGGAGAATTTGGTTTTTGTCAGCAACGCTTCAGGGATAGTTTTGGTAGTTTAGAATGAATGACCTATCTTTTAAAGGCAGTAGGTCATTATGTATTCGATATTTTAAGTTATAATCTTATCGATAATTTTGGAAAAAATTTTTATTCGCTTGTAGAATGATGAATCATAATAAGGAAATCATCCATATCGGTATGAAGTGAAAAACCGATATTTTTAAATAATTCTATGAAAGGGATATTGGAGCGATCAATATCAACGATACAGAATTTATATTCTGGATAAACGTAGTTTTCCAAAAATAATTCAATGTAGGCTGTCTCTTTAAGCCTATCTTCTGTCAAAGGTTTTGTAAAACAAATAGCAAGGGCAGCCCCTTGATTAGGCTCTTGAGTTGTTTGATAAAAATGGGTGTATCCGCAGACATTAGTATTATCATAAATCACAAAAGGCCTAAGTGGCTTTTTATTCCCTTCAATATCAACAAAGCCATTGAGTAGTAATTCTTCTTGATGATGAAATACATCAAGAGAGACTAAAGAGTTTTGATTGGCTTTAATTTCTGGAGAGCTAAGCCATTCTTTAATAACCGGAATGTGGTTCGAAGTAAGGGGCTTAAAGGTAATGTAATGTATAGGTAAATAAGACATAAATTAGCTTCTAGTTTAGTTAATAAAGCCCAAACAGTATGGGAAAATGATATTTAACGCTTTTTTTATTTTAATATCAAATTAGCAAAGTAATAGTAAAGGGGAATGCCAATCACGATATTAAACGGAAAAGCCATTACAAGTGAAAGGGGAAGGTAGAGGGCCTCTTTAGCCATCGGTAAAGCCACACGCATGGCAGCTGGTACAGCTATATAAGAGGCGCTAGCGCAAAGGGCCGATAATAAAGTGGCCGTTCCCACATCCAAATGAAATAAATAGCTGATTATTAATCCAAAAAAGCCACCGATAAGAGGCATATAAAGGCCAAACAAGCTTAGCTGCCAGGAAAAAAGCTTTAAATCATTTCTTTTTAAGCCGACGCTAAAGCCCATATCGAGTAAGAAAAGGCTTAAAATGGGTTTAAAACCGTTTAAAATAAAGGTGCTGGTTTGGGATTGGTTAGTCATAAATAAGACCCCACCGACAAAAAGGCCGCATAAAACGGTCAAAATAGCTTTATTGGTTAAAGAGCTTTTAAGGAGTTTGAAAAAGGGGATACTTTGCTCTTGAGCTGATTTATCAGAATTTCTTGCTAATAGTATCCCTGACATAATAGCTGGGATATCGGTAATGGCAATCCCTGCAATGATGTAGCCCTGGTAGCTTGTCTTTAATTGTTCTAGGAAAGAGATGGCTGTAATAAAGGTGATAACGCTTATAGACCCAAAACAGGCAGCGATAGCAGCAGCTGTAATTTTATCAATACGGGTAAAGGTCTTTAATAGGAAAAAAGAGATCAAAGGCTGAATAACAGCCCATAGCATAAGACATCCCATCAAAATAAAGAAAATACTTGATTTTGCAGCTGCATGCTCAAAAAAGGGTCCGCCCCCTTTAAGGCCTATAGAAAATAGGACAGAGATAGTAAGTATTTTCTTGAATATAGGAGGGAAGGTCCATTGAGGCTTTACAAGGGCAATTATTATTCCTAATAAAAAGCAAATAAGAGGTAGATTTAATAAGTTTTGTAATACTAATTTATGAAAATCCATATTAAATTAAACTTAATCCTATATTTAATAATTCGCCTAATTGGCTATTAATTATAAAAATTATTAGTTTTAATTGGAATCGTTAATTTCCTCAAAACCCAATCATTTATAAAATTAATAATTGACACCCCTTAGTTAAGGGCTTAATTAATAATTCTTAAAATAAGGTGTTCAAAATCTGTTTTTTTTAATTTTTTTGAATGATCGTAAGCTTCTAGTTGAGCCCAATCATGCCAGGACGCTTTATTTACCATTCTTCTAGTTTTTTAGAGAATTGTTATACAATAAAATAGAAAATAGTTTCATTAGATCACCAAAAAAAGAGAAATGATTAACCTATAATTTTAAAAATAAGCTAGCAAGAGGTAGTCCATTTTTTGAGATAATTTTTTTATTAAAATTTTGGTCTTTTTGATAGTATTATTCTTAAATAAAGGGGATTTTAACTATGACGCTTGCAGAACAAATTAATCAGGACATCAAAGAGGCTATGAGGAGTAGGGATCAGATCCGATTAGAAACGCTTCGAATGCTTAAATCAAAAATATTAGCAGCTGATGCTAGAGGAAATGTTTCAGATCAGGATGTGGTAAAGCTATTTAAGACCTATTTTGGAAACCTTCAAGAAGCCTAT
The DNA here is from genome assembly GCA_903867585.1 of uncultured Chlamydiae bacterium. GTDB lineage: Bacteria > Chlamydiota > Chlamydiia > Chlamydiales > Rhabdochlamydiaceae > CAIPRZ01. Next base: position 1,370 of record CAIPRZ010000009.1, on the reverse strand, counting down.
GAACAAGCCTTAGCTGTTAATAGAGCTGATATTTCTGATAAACTCAAAACAGAAATGGGGATTGTACAGGAATATCTTCCCAAAACCCTCTCTTCTGAAGAAACAAGAAAGCTTGTTTTGCATGCGATTTCAGAGTCGGGAGCCAAGACTAAAAAAGACTTTGGCCTTGTGATGAAACACATCATGAAAACAGGAGCTAGTATAGACGGTAAAATGGCTAAAGAGCTTGCCAATGAGTTTTTAGCTGATTAAATAACAACATTGGGTGAAAGTTTAAAAAGTCTTAACTTTCATCCATTCTTTTTTCATCTATAAAGACCTCTAAACTAGTTTAGCCCTCTTCTTTATTAGGATCCTGATTAATATACCGTAATTTTATATATAATATTATTCTTTAGATGAATTGAAAGAAAGTAACTTAAAGTTTCTAAATCTGGAAAAGTCGTCATACCCCAATTACTATCCAAAATGAAAATTTTTTTTTGATGAGAGCTTATTAAAATAGAATGGTTTTTGGCTCCATCATCAATTGAAATTATAAAATATTTATTTTCAAAGTGCTTTAAAGTAGCATAAATCTGGGCATCGGTAATATCAGAATCATACTTTCTATTTAATGCTCCAAAGTGAAAGGAGGGCTCTAAATCCATAAGAATTTTATAAAATTCTATGCATCTTTGGGGGGACTGCCAAATAAATTTTGAGCTGTATATATCTTTATAGCTTGCAGGTTGATTAATTTGTATACGATGAACTTCTTGAAGATAGTTTGGGTCACCAATTACTGTTTTAATAAGATTTTGGTTTGATTCACAAAGGAGCTCTGGGTGAGCGGACAAATATTTTACAAAAAACCCTGTTAGTCCTCCACAATGACCTCCACCAAAAAAATTTTGAACTTCTGATCTGAGAATAAATCCTTGAGTTTCAAGTTCTTTTTGCAAAGCTAAATCAAATTCTTTATTTTGACAATGAGGGCATTCAGACTCCATGTTTAAGTAGAGTGTTTCTAAATCAATTAAAATGGTTGTTAAACCCTTAGCTTTAGCTTCTTCTTTATTTTTTGCGACCGTTGAAATGATGTGTTCATGTAGAGATTTATATTGATCAGAGCTTAAATCCCAGGGATTTGCAAAAAGAGAAGAAGAATTAAATGCTATTAGAAGAGATAAGAAAAATTTCATATTGAACTTAAAAAATGGGGCAACCTGGACTTGAACCAGGGACCAACGGGTTATGAGTCCGTTGCTCTAACCAACTGAGCTATTGCCCCCTTGAAGGTGAGAGTATTCTAAAGGTTTTGAAAGAATAATATCAACTGGAGGTATTTAGTAAATTAGAGGGATTTAAGGTTTAAGAAATGAGCCTGT
>CAIPRZ010000008.1 GCA_903867585.1 uncultured Chlamydiae bacterium | reverse complement strand
GTCGTCGTCATCGTCGTCCTCTTCACCCCCACTGCCTATCTCATCATCTTTTGCATCCTTCGCCTTCTTGCTTGGGCCTGCACGTGCTGCAGCCGCACCTCCATTCAGGAGCCCGTGCACCGAAGCCGTGCCCCCTCCTAGCACCGCAGCCCACGGTATGGGTACAGGATCCAGTGCGTTTGCGCTGGCGGTGTGTTGGCCGGTTCGATTCATAGTGCGGGTGTCGAAACCAGCTCCCGCAGTCAGTGAAGGGTTGCTGCTTTCTGTCTTCACTTCTCCTCTTCCCTTCCTCTAGTCAAACACAGAATTCAGAAGACTGTTTAACAGGATAAAAAAAAAGGATCTTTTTTTATGAACTTCCAAAAAAAGAAGATTATTGCCACCATCGGTCCAGCCAGTTCTTCGATCGAAAAGATACAAGAGCTTGTGGAAGCGGGTATGAATGGGGCCAGGCTTAATTTTTCGCACGGCACGTATGAAACCCACGCTGAAGTTATTAGGCATTTAAAATATGTGAGATTGGAAGCGCAGCAACCCCTTGCTATCATTCTTGATACTAAAGGTCCAGAAATCAGACTTGGAAATCTTAAAGAGGCTGAAGTCGAGCTTAAAGACAAAGTCATTTTTACTAAAGAAACCCTTCTTGGTACTAAAGATAAAATTTCTATCCATCCAGAAATTGTAGTTGATGAGGTCCCTATGGGTGCAAGAGTGCTGATTAATGATGGGTATATTATTGGAGAGGTCGTTGATAAGAATAAAAATGAGCTCCATATAGCTTTAAGTAATGGGGGTAAAATTAAATCCGCACGATCAGTGGCTTTTCCAGGGGTTAAGATTTCTTTACCTGCGATGACAGAAAAAGATATTAAGGACATCACTTTTTGCTGCGAGCAAGATATCGATATCATCACAGCCTCTTTTATAAGATCAGCTGACCAGGTATTAGAAATTAAAGCCCTACTTAGAAAGCTTGGCAAAAGTAATATCTTAGTTTTTTCTAAAATAGAAAATGAAGAAGGGGTGATTCATTTTGATCAGATTCTTCAAGTTTCAGATGGAATTATGGTCGCACGGGGAGATTTAGGGGTAGAATTACCTTTAACTAAAGTTCCAGCTTTGCAAAAAATGATGATCCGTAAATGTATAAAAGCAGGAAAACCGGTAGTTACAGCTACCCAAATGCTTGAATCGATGATTGTTAATCCAAGACCGACTCGTGCTGAAGTATCTGATGTGGCAAATGCTATTTATGATTCTTCAAGTTCCATTATGTTGTCAGGGGAATCTGCTGTTGGGAAATACCCCATAGAAGCAGTGGCTATGATGAAAGAAATTGCCTTAGAGACAGAAAAAGATTTTGATTATTTCAAATTCTTCCAAAAAGAATTTGGGGAAGATCTTCAAGAAAAAGGGTTTTCTATTGCCCTTGCTGCTGTGAGAACTGCTTTTTCAGCAAAAGCTAAAGCAATTTTTGCCACCACCTTTTCAGGAGCATCCGCTCGGTTGCTCTCAAGATTTAGACCGCCTATGCCGATTTTTGCTTTGACAACTCAAGAAAAAACCTATCATCAACTCGCTCTTGCCTGGGGTGTGATTCCAGTCCCACCTCAAAGTGTCACTACTCTTGAAGAGGGTATGGATATTTTAAGTAAATTTGCCTTAAAGAATAATTTCCTAAAACAAGGAGATCTTGTTGTTGTCACAACAAGTGTCCCTTTTGCCTCCTCAAGCGCGGCTAATATCATGACTATTGAAGCCATCGGCGGCGTTCTTGTAAGAGGAGAAGGGGGATGTGGTGCTAAAGTTGAAGGTAAAATTGCCCTGGCTTCATCAAGTCATATCGATGAATCGATATTACTTTTAAGTTATTTTGAAAAAACCTTGGAGTCTTTAGTTATAAAAGCTAAGGGGGTTATTTTAGATAATTTTCCAGACGATGATGCCTCGTTAGTAGCTCTTAAGCAGCTTTGTATTAAACACAAAAAGCCAGCTCTATTTAAAGCCGATGGGGCTTTAAATATTTTAAGTCAGGGACAGCCAGTCATCTTAGATCCAGCTAATAACGCTATTTACCGAATATAAGTTTAGGAGCGGAGCAAACAGACCGCACAAATGGCTGCTGTATCAACTCTAAGCACCGCATCTGATAGACTTATGGGGTGCGCTTTTGTGCTAAGAAGGGCCTTTTCTTTATCAGAAAATCCACTCTCAGGTCCAATAACAATACCTGCTTGGTTTTTAATAGCTAAAGGTAGTTTTTCTTTAGTCTCTATATGACCGTAATAATAGGTATAGTCTTGTTCAAAGCATTGATCTAAAGAGGATCTAAGTTCTAGGCTTGGGAGAAAAAGGCGACCACATTGTTTTAGCGCTGCTTGCAAAAGAAGATTTAAACGGTCTAATTGATTAGGCGATAAATCAACTTTTTCAGAACGATCGGCATTAAATAAAGTGATTTTATCGCATCCAAGCTCGCACACTTTTTCGATTATAAATTCTAAGCGGTTGAATTTAGGCATCCCTAAAATAAGGACAGTTTTTGGAAGCCCTCTTTTTTCAAGATGGGTTTTAATAACTTGATAGCGTAGGTTTTTTTTGGAAATTTCAGTAATAAGACAATGAGCTAAAAGTCCGTGGCCGTTTATAATCTCTAAGTGGTCACCGACCCCCAAACGAAAGACTTTTAGAGCATGATGCATCTGATCTCCCTCAAGTTGACCCTCCCTGTCTTCTGCTGTAAGATCCGAATCAAAGAATCGTTCAATGGGCATGAGGCTTTTTCCAGTTTTTTGTTTTTTCTATAATAGATGGGGAGTAGATGTATTCAAAAAGGGCTAATTTTTCAAAATGCCTTTTGATCCCTTTTATCCCTACCATATCAAACATCAGCTTTGGTCCATAATGCTTAATAAAGCATTCTTCGTTTTTTTTATAAAAAATAACTTCATTAAAAGAGTCTAAAATAGGATTTTTTTCAGAGGTAAATATTATGAAATAGGCTCCTTTATAAAGCTCTTTGAGATAATTTAGCTCTTTTAACATCAATTCTGAGCATTTGCCGATAATGACAGCAATGGCATCGTGGCGATATTTTTTAGGAATAGAGTGTTTATAGTTTATTTTCCAACGGTTATGTTGCCACATGTATTGTTCTGGATGCTCTTTTATTTTTTTATCCAGGATTTCTAAACTTTTTACGGTGAGTTTTTCAACAGCATCTGGATCTTCTCCATCAACTTCTAAAGGACCTGTATAGGTAATCTTGTACTGCCCTTTATTTCGTACTATGGTGGCAACAAAAATTGGACATCCCGATCTTAGGGATAAAAGGGCAGGTAATGTGGTCATATGGGCCACTCTTCCCAAACAATTATAAAAGAAAGAACTATCAGCAAGTCCCTGATCACCAACAACACCTACAAGGTTGCCCTGCTTTAAGGCCTTCATACAACCGCGATAGGCATCTTTAGGAATAATGACTTTACCATTAAATTTTTGTCGGATTTTTAGGATAAAATCGTATAGTTTTTTATTATTAATGGGCTTTCCTATACAAACGCCAGAAGATCTTGAGGTGGCATCTAAAAACAGCAGTTCCCAATTAGATTGGTGTCCGCAAAAAAAAATGACCCCTTTTTTATTATCAAGAAGCTCTTGCGCTTTATTTGGATTGATACAATGGCAAAAAGAGTCAATTTTTTTGATCGCATAGAGTTTTCCATACTCAAGCATAGTAACTAAAAGATGAAAAAGGCTTTTTTTTGCGATCTTTACAATACTTTCATTGTTCAACTTAAGATCTTTTGCAAGAGCTAAATTAGAGAGGGCTCTTTTTCGATATTTTGGAATGAGCCAAAATAGGATAGGGGCAAAAAAACTGGAAAGGGCGTAGACGGCTTTAAAGCTTAATAAGGAAATAAAGGCTAAAAAAGAGCGGGTTATTAAAAAGCTTAATGCTTGCATAAAATATCAATAAGCCTAAAAAGCTGAGAGGAATTATCAAGATGCTTAATGCTCTGTCTAATCCTATCTGCTGATTCGATGTTTTTAAATTCTATCGATTGCAAAATGGTAATCAAAGCCTCTGAGGCGATAGTAATATCAAAACTTTTTCCAGCAAAAGGCTGAATGATTTCTGAGGCCCCATTGGTGCTTGATGTATAGACAGGAACTCCCATACATAAAGCCTCTAAAGTAACATTAGCAAAAGGATCGTAGAGGGTGGGGAGGATTAGAGCATCAGCAACGGCATAAAAAGGGTTAACATCGGTGAAGCAATCTAAAAAAGTAACCCGATCGCTTAACCCAAGCTTTTTCATTAAAGTTTCGTATTTTTCTATTCTTTTATCTTGTCCAATAACAAGTAATTGAACGTTTGGAGCGTGAACAATAGCTTTTATAACGCATTCAAGACCCTTACGCTTAAAATCGTGACCAACAAAAATACAAGTTTTAAGTAGAGGATTAAGTTTTAATTTACCAATCCACTCAAGCTTGGTTTCTTGCCATTTATCAAAACAGCTTTGAGCTGTATGCCAATCAACACCGTTATGAATCACCTCAATAAGATCATTTGCAACTGGATAACAGGTTACGATTTGATTTTTTACAAGCTCTGAATTTACAAAAATTTTTTTAGTTGTGGGGGCTAAAAAACCTTTTTTTTCTAAATACATCAAGCAGGCATGGAGGGGATTAAAGAAAAAAGAAAACCGCTTGAAAAAGCCTGATTTTTGACGTCTTAACTCTAAATAGGCCCGATGACAACCATTGCCAGCTCTAATATGGGTATGAAAACTGGTTCTATCTAAAGCAAGAATAGAATCAAAAGGGTTAATTTTTAGGTATTTTTTTACTTTCTTATCAAAAAAAAGAAGAGTCAAAAAGCCTTTGGGAGCCCTAGAGGAGATTTTTACCGATTTTATCGATTTATATTTAATCGTTTGAGATGAGATGAGGGTAACTTCATGACCTCTGTTAACCAGTTCATCAATAATTTTAAAAGCCTGTTTTTCAAGACCCCCTTGTTTGCCTAAAAATCGGTATTTTACCAGCGCACTCTTACTCATCTTCTTCCCAGGCTATAATTTGTTCATTAGGCAAGATGTTATTTTTTACTTTGGCAAGAATTTTCAAATCATCCATTTTAAAATTCATAGAAAGTTTGGAGCCGTTTACATTCATAAGACGTAATCTTTGCATATAGCTTCTGAAACGGTTTCTTAAATACTCTTGGCGTTGGTTGAATTGCATAAAGCGTAAATCTTCATGATCTAGTTCTGCTAAAAGATGCTCAACATATTCATCTTCTAATTTTTGAGCAGAGATGATTTGAACCGACCAATTTAAAGGTTTTCTAAGTTCTGCATTCACATCAATGGCGATTTGAATATGGTTTTTTATGACCTCTAAAAATGTTTTATCAACCCCTGAGGCATATAAAGGGAGATCTAAATAGTAAAGACCTTTATGAAAACAGATCGGTTCTTCAGCATGAATTTTTATATCCTCTGGAGAGTAAAGTCCAAGAAGTGAGGGATGAAAATAAAAGTGCACAGGGATTTTAGTCTCAATAGGAAGATATTCATAGCGGATAAAATCAAACCTTAGCAATTTAGCTTGGGGATCATTAATCATAATGGGTGTTTCTGAAATCGAGGGGATATTTATATTTTTCCAAGATTCAGGTATGGGAAAAGAAACCACATCGCATTTGCCTTCATCATGGCCTTGACCAAGCATATCAAGTTGCTTCTTAGTGACCTCTGATAAATTAAAAGTTAGTTTTAATTCTCTGTGGCGGGCTTTGCTAAGAACATCTTCAGGCCCTGTAACTGTGAGTTCAAGCTTATAGGGCCAAACATCTAGAAATTGGTAACCTCTAGGGGCCTCTCCGATTGGAGAGGTAATGGTGACTGACATTTTTTCAGTGACAAGTTTAGCAAGTTTTAAAGTTAAAGGCTGATGTAGAACTTTAGAGATGCCACTAGATAAATCCAAATCAGGATTAAGGGAAAATAGATTTTTTTTCGTAAGACCTACTTGCCAATCTCCGCTTTCATTTTCAGCATCTAAAACGATTTCAATGTCAGAGGGTTGAAGGTGATCGATGAGCTCTTTATTCCCAATAAAAGTTAAATTGATTTTCTTAGATAAGCTACCGTTAGCCTGAATTCCTTCAATAGTCATGTTAGGGGGCAGGTGAACGACACGGATCGGAACGTTAATAAGAGTTCTTGTGGTGGTAAGAGAGTGATTAACGATAAACCAAAAAAATATCGATAAAAGACCTGCAAACAGTTTACGTTTCCATTGGTTAAAAAATAGGGACTTGAAGTGAGCTAAAATGGTTTCTATTAAAGCTGTCATTGTCTTAACCAGTCTATAAATTGAAAAGTTTTCTTGGGTTGATTTTGCGCAAGGGAATCGGTAAAAAAGAGGCTGGTTAAAATATTTTTAAACCGATCCTGCTTAAGTCCTTTAGTTAATAAACCTTCTCTTGCAATCGAAACTTCCCCTTTTTCTTCAGATATAACAATAATGAGCGCATCGGTTTCTAGGCTGGCGCCAAGACCTGCTTTATGACGAGTTCCTGTACCTTTTAGACTAGCATGGCTCTCATCAGCAAGAGGTAGTATGGCTCCTGCTGCAAAAATCTTCTTATTTTTTATAAGAACAGCTCCATCATGAAGAGGGGAAAGAGGGGTAAAAATACTTTCGATAAGTTCTGAGGTGAACAGAGCATCAATTTTTGTACTGTGCCTGGCAAAATCGCTAATAGAAACTTGATTTTCAATCACAATAAGGGCTCCCTGTTTGCGTTCAGCGAGCTTAAAAACGGTTTCTGTTAATTGAGTAATGAGCTGTTCAGAAATAAGATTATCATGATTTTTGCGCTGCTTCACACCGAATTTTGAAAGAGCGGTTCTTAATTCAGGCTGAAATATAATAACAATAGCCACAATCGCCACGTTAGCAACTACATAAACAATTTTTTGCAGAATCGGGAGATTAAACCAGGAAGAGATAAAAATGAGGGTAAAAAAACCAAGTAATCCTAGAAAAAGATCCATGGAACGGGTGTTCCATAAAAAAGATAATAGATAATTAATAAATATAGACAGAATAAAAATTTCAACAAGGGGAATGAGTGAAATATCCATCATAAATTAGGCTTTTTTTAAGGTCAGTATAAAGATAGCTGATCTTGGGTGCAATATTGGAAATTAAATTACTTAAAAAAATAATCTTTTGTATAGACTCCAGTCTATCTTTAATTGGAGTAAACCATGGATGTTGTTACCCTGTCTCGGATACAATTTGGTCTTAACAGTTGCTTCCATTATATCTATCCTCCTTTAAGTATTGGTCTAGGGTTAATGCTTATTGTTATGGAGGGGATGTATCTTTATACCAAGAAACCGCTCTATCTTAAATTGACAAAATTTTGGGTTAAAATTTTTGCAGCTACATTTGCCTTAGGGGTAGCTACAGGAATTGTTCAAATGTTTGCTTTTGGAACTAATTGGTCCCGTTACTCCCGTTTTGTCGGAGATGTTTTTGGAGCCGCTCTTGGTGCTGAAGGGATATTTGCATTTCTTGTTGAAGCAGGGTTTTTAGGTATTGTCCTTTTTGGGTGGGATAAGGTTTCTGCTAAGATGCACTTTTTTTCTAATATCATGGTATCTTTTGGGGCTCATTTTAGTGCCGTCTGGATTGTGATAGCTAATTCCTGGATGCAAACCCCAGCTGGGTTCAAGGTGGTTGGTGAAGGAACTCAAGCAAGAGCTGTGGTGACAGATTTATGGGAAATGATGTTTAACCCCTCATCAATGGATAGATTATGGCATGTGATTGTTTCTTGTTGGATAACAGGTATTTTCATGATTATTTCTGTAGGCGCCTATTACTACATTAAAAAGAAACATTTAGACTTTGCCAAAGTGTGTTTAAACCTCGGACTTGTTGCGGCATTTGTTTGTTTGGTTCTTCAGTTTCTTTCTGGACATGATTCTGGTAAAGGGGTGGCTATGAATCAACCTGCAAAACTGGCTGCTATGGAAGGTATTTTTAAAACAGAAGAATATACACCAATTTCAGCTATTGGCTGGGTAGATCTAAAAAATAAAAAAACCCATAGCTTAAGTTTGCCAGGGGGATTAAGTTTTCTTGTATATAACAATTTTAAAACTCCAGTTAAAGGCTTAGATCAGTTTCCTGAAGATCTTTGGCCGAATGTTCCGGTTCTTTTTCAAGTTTATCATCTTATGATTGCGACCTGGGGAATGATGATGGGACTTGTCATGCTAGGACTTTATTATAGCTATAAAAAAACGCTCATTCATAAAACATGGCTCCTCAAAGGACTTGTGGCCTCTGTGGTATTACCTCAAGTTGGAAATTTTACAGGTTGGATGTCGGCTGAAATAGGGCGTCAACCGTGGGTTGTGTATGGATTGTTAAAAACTCACGATGGGGTATCACCTAATATTCAGTCTTATATGGTGGTTTCATCAATTATCATGTTTATCATCGTCTATCTGTTTTTATTAGCCCTATTTCTTTATGTAGTGGATCGTAAAATTAAAGATGGTCCAGATGGTCATGAAGATTCTCTTGTGTTTTCAAAAAACCCCCTTAATTAGGACCCTATAAATGCTTACTCTTGAGTTGTTGCAGATTAGTTATTATGTCGTATTTGGTTTGGCAGTCACCTTGTATGCGATTTTAGATGGTTTTGATCTAGGTACTGGTATGTTGCACTTATGCACACCTAAAGACCATGATCGCCGCATTTTTTTAAATGCCATCGGCCCTGTCTGGGACGGAAATTCAGTATGGCTTGTTATTGTCATGGGGACTTTATTTGCCGGATTTCCCCCTATTTTTGCCTCCCTTTTTTCAGGATTTTATCTTCTAGCCATGATTTTGATGTTTGGTCTTATGTTAAGAGCTGTTGCGATCGAATTTAGATCAAAACAAGAGGGGTTGAATTGGAGAAGTTTTTGGGACCATACTTTTTGTTATTCCTCTTACATTATAGCATTTGGTGTAGGGGCTACTCTTGGTAATTTAATTGAAGGGGTTCCTATGAATGCTGAAGGGGATTTTCAGGCTGGTTTTTTAACGACCTTTAGACCTTATCCTGTGCTTATAGGCCTTCTTGCTGTAACTTTATTTTCTATGCATGGAGCTATTTATCTTTGCATGAAAACAGAAGGAGGTCTTCATGAAAAATTGCGCCGTTGGGTAACAAAACTGGTTCTTTGCTTTGGTGTAGTGTTTGCAGCAGCCACTGTTGCTACCCTATGGTTTATGCCGCATATGTCTGATCGGGTTTTAGCCCATCCTTATTTATTTATTTTTCCCATAGGAGCTTTGCTTTCGCTATTTAATGTGGTGAGACTTTTCAAAAAGGGGAAAGATCTATGGGCTTTTGGCTCATCAGCTTTATCGATTGCCTGTTTATTTGTGACATTTGCTCTAGGGACCTTTCCCTCTCTTGTTCACTCTACCCTTGATCCCAATAACTCTCTTACCATTTACAACTCTTCGTCTTCTAAACTGACGCTGACAGTTTTAATGGTGATTGTTGTGACAGGAATTCCTCTTGTATTTGTTTATGGGGGGATCGTTTATCGGATATTTAAAGGAAAAGTAACACTAGATCAATCTAGTTACTAAAAAGTTTATCAAAGCATTCTTTGAGATGTTCAACGCCTCGCATCGCACGGTGCGGGGCTTTTTCGCAACCAAGCCCCAGGTCTAAGGCAATCTTATCTTTAGAAAGACCATTATCCCAAGGCTTTTGCCCTTTTTTTAACTTTATAGCCCAATACATAGATGCTAAATCAAGCCAATGGTAAGGCCATTTATGCGCTTCTTGAATGGGAGTTGGGATAATTTTAGCAAAAAAAGCCCTATCAAAAGAGGGGTTTTGGCAGATAAATACGGAGTTTTTGCGGTGGATATTGAGATTTTCAAAAATTTCTAATATTTGAGTTTTTACTACATCAAGCGGTGGAGCTTCACTAAATTCAGAGTGCTTAAAACCATTTATTTTTAAGGCTTCTTTATCACACTTGATCCAATCTATTTCTAAAGGTTTTACAAGGGAGGAATAGGTGGCAAGAGTTTGGTGGGTAAGTAGATCAACAATGACAAAAGCGATTTCCAGCAAGGGGTGTCTGGTGGAATCAAGTCCACCTGTTTCGGTGTCTAAAAAAATAGCTCTCATGATTTATTAACGAAAAGTGAAGCGGTCATTTTTGTAATCTTCTCAGGAATTTTAATGACTTTCAAGTTGTAAAATAAATTTGAATCTTTAATTCATCAAAGGGATTTGCTATAGTTCTTTTCTAGAGTTCAAGAGGTTTAGGTATATGACATTAACGCCACAGAAATTTAGAGAAGCGGTTCTTCTATTTTTATTTAGTACCGATTTTTCTCAGGGCTATTCCGATACAGTTCCCCTTGTCATGGAAGAGTTAAAAACGACTAAAAAAAATACAGATGAGGCCAAACTAAAAGCCGAATTTATATTGACTCACGTCCATGATCTTGACCTTTTGATTTCTAAATATTCTAGCGCCTACGATTTCCATAGAATTCCCTATGCAGAAAAAAACATTCTCCGTTTGGCATTTTTTGAACTTGTTGTCGAAAAGATACTTCATTATAAAGTGATAATTAGTGAAGCGATCCGCTTAACAAGAAAATTTGCTTCTCGAGAAGCTGGAGCTTTTATAAACGCTCTACTTGATCAGTATGTAAAGGAGTATATTACAAACCAAGATGTCTCAAACCCCCCATCTTCAAACTCTTCATCCACTTGATCGTTACACCACGTTAAAAATCGGGGGAAAAGCCCGTTATTTTTGTGAGATTTTTTCCCTTCATGATTATTTAGAAGTGCTAAATTTTTCACAAAAAGTCAATTTGCCTCTTTTTATCCTAGGAAGGGGATCTAATACTTTATTTGTTGATGAGGTTTTTGAGGCGATTGTTGTTGTGAATAAAATACAACACTTGCACTGGGATCTGCCTGAGGTTATTTGTGGTGCTGGTTATAATATCTCGCTTTTAGCTGTTAAAGCATCAAGACAGGGCTATAGTGGACTTGAGGGGGCTTCTGGAATTCCTGCCAGTGTCGGTGGGGCTATTTATATGAATGCTGGCTCCGGTCTTTGGGAGACTCAATCTTCATTATTATGGGTTAAAACGATCAATCATCGGGGTGAGGTCAGCTTTAAAAATAAAGCCGATATATCTTTTTCGTACAGACATTCCAGTTTTCAAGAAAATGGGGATTTTATTATTGAAGCTGCTTTTAAGCTAAATCCCTCTGATGGTGCTTGGAATTTACAACAAAGTATTATCAAAAAAAGGATCGCTACCCAACCGTATAAACAGCCTTCTGCTGGATGTTTTTTTAAAAATCCAGAAGGTCTATCGGCAGGAGCACTCATTGATAAAGCTGGACTAAAAGGGCTTGAACACCGAGGGGCTGCTGTTTCTACTATTCATGCAAACTTTTTAATCAATCATTCAAATGCTACTGCTACAGATCTTCTAGAACTGAGCCAAATAGTTCAACAAGAGGTATTAGAAAAAACAGGGGTAAAGCTAGAACAAGAAGTAAGGCTTGTTGGCAATTTTTTATATGAAAAGATTTGATCTTCACACACACACCACTTTTTCTGATGGATCTTGTACGCCTCAAAAGCTTTTTGAAGCGGCCAAGCTTATTGGTCTTAATGGATTATCGATTACCGATCACGATACAGTTGAGGCTTACTATCATTTACCAAAAACGGATCTAACGATAGGAATAGGGGTCGAGTTTTCTTGTTCTCATCACAAAGAATCTGTTCATATTTTAGGTTATGACTTTAATATCGATCATCCAGCCATAACTGTTTTATGTGAACGGCATAAAAACCGGAGGCTTAATAGAAACTTAGCCATTTTGAAGAATCTTCAAAAATTAGGCATTTTGATTACAGAAGAGGAGCTCTATTCAAAATTTCAAGACCGGTCAGTAGGTCGGCCACATATCGCGCAGCTTCTTGTTGATAAAGGGGCCTGCCATTCTATTGAGCAAGCTTTTAAAGAATACTTAGCCGAAGGGAAAAAAGCCTATGCTCAAGGAGAGATGATTTCGGTCGCTGAGACCATCGATATTATCCATCAAGCTGAAGGAAAAGCTTTTATCGCCCATCCCCATGTCATAAGAAAACAAAACATCGTTAGAGCTTTAAAAGAGATGGCTTTTGATGGCATGGAGGTCTTTTATGCCAGGTATACTAAAAATGAGGTGATGCGCTGGCTTAATCTTGCTCAAGAAAAAAATGGCTTAAATCAGGGGGTTCTGATTTTCACGGAGACTTTAAAACGTTTAACCAATTAGGGTCTTCTTGGGTTGATGAAGAGGCTTTTGATCTGATTTTTCAAAGACCTTTAAAAACTTAACTTTTTTCTAGTTTTAGATTGTTTAGATTCTTAGATAATTTATCTACAACCTGATTTACCTTCTCTTTAAGGATCTCTTTTTTTTCCACGCCTTTTTGAGGTTTTTGCTTAGTATCTATAACAAGATCTCTAAATCCCGGAGGAGCTTTAGTCATTTTAAGCAATCCATATTTAGTAAGTTCAGGCATAGCTATTTTCCTTTTGTTTTTTTTGAACAAGACATAGTGCTGGGGCCTTATCTCGATTGATAAGTTCATGAAAAGTGACAAGATATTCATTTTTATGGAGCGTTCTTGCCCAATTGAAAACAGCCTCTTTTTCAATAGCCCCTTCGTTGTGGCCGGGATAACACATAATAGATATCACTCCAGAAGGAAGGAGTTTTTTTATAGCCTCATCTAAACTTAGAAGGGTTGAAGAGCTTAAAGTTGTAAGGTTTTTATTCCCTTTTGGGAGATAACCGAGGTTGTAGATGATAAGCTTTACGCTTTGATCTTTAATTTTATTGGGGAATGTTTCATGAGATTGATGGAAGAGCTCAAAGTTTTTATAATAAGGGTTAAGTTTTAAACAGGTAGACTCTATGGCCTCTTTTTGAACATCAAATCCATATAAAAAACCCTCTGGAATGAGTGGTAGCACCTTAAGAGCATCAAAGCCGTGACCTAAGGTTGCATCTATTACAGTATCGCTATTTGAAAGGAGTTTTTCCCAAAAATTTAAGGCAAGATCTAAAGGGGAATCAAATAAGGAAAATTGTAAGCTATTCATAGTCTAAATTTTTTTTTCCTTAAGATAGATTAACTTTCAATTTTTTTAACATCAGTAATTTAAAAAAATCTTCTTATCAAAATTTACTCCTTTCAATAGGAATCACGCTTCAAACTGCTTTATAGTCATAAAATCTAGAAAAATGTTTAATCATTGCGACACTAATTTTTTTTTATGACAATAACTGCAGCTGATGCCAAAATTTTAGATCAGAAAGATAAAATCAAAGCTTTTTATGAAGTGCTTCAAGATATTCCTGAAGAAAAACAGGCTTTTGATCTAAAAAAAAGCTCACTTAATGTAGCCACTATTTATGATGATCCGCAAAATTTGCGGTGGATGGCTGTGCGAATTAAGCAACGGATCCAAGAAGCGACTCATCACATCCAAGAGGCAGTAGAGCAGTCAAGAGAGGGGATTGTTGATTTATCCCACAAAAATCTCTGTGATCTTACACTCAAAGATTTTTCAGCCCCTTTAATTGGAATTTGGAAAATTAATTTATCGGGAAATTATTTACGCTCTTTACCGCCTATTTTTTATCAAAAGCCCTACATAGAAAAATTAGATGCTGTTGGGAATTTAACCGACGTTGAGCATTTATTTTATGAGTATAGACGTCACAATCAGGTCAGTATTGATTTGCTAGAGGTTTTAAAAGTTGTTCAGGCAGAAGAGTTTGAAGGGTGTGGAGTCTATAGAGACCTTTTTAGAGAAATTTTGTCTAATCCTGCGAAAAAAAACATTCTTGAGTTAGCTTCTAAAGTTAATTACGTGATGACCTGCCACCCGATTCATTTGAAAACATTATCTATTCATCCAGAAGGTAAAAAAGGGGAGCTTATGGGTGGGATAAAAGGGTTTATTCCCTTAGAATCTTTTAGGGGGCTTGTATCGCTTGATTTAAGTAATTGCCATTTAGAACATCGCGCACCGACAGGTTGGTTGAGCGCATTGCCTTATTTAACGTCTATTAATTTATCTCATACCCCACTTAGAGAGCTTCCTAAAAGTTTACAAGGTAAAAGTCTAACAGAGCTTATATTGCGTAATACGGCAATAACCTCATTACCTGAATGGGTTGCTGATTTTGATGAACTTCGTATTCTTGATGTAAGTCATACCCCTCTGGTTAAATTACCAGCGTCTTTTATTAGATGGAAAATCAAACAGGTGAATTTAGCCCACACCGGCCTTTTAGAATTACCTGTTGTTCCTGCCACGATTGATTTTTTATCCCTTCGAGGGACGGCTATACTTCAGCTTTGTTATCAAAACTTTCTCCGCTTGCAAGCTGGAAACCTTGAAATCGATGGATCTAATGCCCCGACCCTACAATATCAAAAACAAATAGGAGACCTTTTTTATACAAGTTATCTGGCCCATCTTGTTTTAATGTCAGAGCTTTATAAAAAAAAGCCCAGTTGTATGCCGACTATAATTAAAACCCATGCTGTGGGTTTAGAGTATATTTTACTAATAGCCGGATTTTCACTCATGCTAAGTCTAGAGTCCTTATTTATACCATTTAAGATGGCCTGCAGCCCAAGAAATGGGATAAACTCAGGGGCGTTTAAAACATTTAAAGGAAAAGAAGAACAAGCTGGTATGCATTTTTTATGGATTTACTTTCTTTTTCACTGCCTACCTGTCACAGGAAA
Organism: uncultured Chlamydiae bacterium; assembly: GCA_903867585.1. GTDB lineage: Bacteria > Chlamydiota > Chlamydiia > Chlamydiales > Rhabdochlamydiaceae > CAIPRZ01. Next base: position 4,393 of record CAIPRZ010000008.1, on the reverse strand, counting down.
GGTAAACGATATTAAAAGTTTAGGACATCTTTTGTGCAACAGGTCATAAATCTTATTTAGAGCTCTCATCTTTACAACTATCATTTTGATTGTTTATAATCGTTGTGACCTAAAGGGACATTAGCTCAGTTGGTTAGAGCGCTACCTTGACATGGTAGAGGTCAGCTGTTCGAGTCAGCTATGCCCCAATTATTTAAATTAAACTCTATTAGTGAATTCATTTTCTGTACTTCTTGGTTATCTTGCCTTTTCCTGTCTTCAAAAACTGGTTAAATCGGCTCAAATACAACAGGTTCATGCACACGCTCCTTATTCCACTCTGGTTGTAAAACTTCCTTTTGAACTTCAAGATTCTTTAATAACTGTGATGAAAGAAGAGTTGAGGGGTGTTTTAAAGAAAAAGATTTACAAAGTTTTAGAGATGATGCCATCGGTTGCTCTTGATTATGCCGACCATAAAAAAATGGATCTTGAGCTTATAAATGAAGACCCTATCATAACTTTACTTGAAACAGATCACGCATTAATTCAAATGGAAGCTTTTCCAGAAGAAGAATCTTGGAATCCGATGTGGGGATTTGATCTTTTTTCAGTTTATACAAGTGACGGCTTAACCTATCTAACCTTTGGTTATGGTAAAGATGTTAAAGCACTAAAAAAGCAGGCGATCCAAGCTCAGAGTTTTGATTTAAAAAAATTTTTAAATGAAAGCGGGTTTTTAAATGAGCATGGCGCGATTAGGGATCGGGGACTAGACCTTTTAAGCTATTACCGCCACCTTATTGAAAGTCATTTGTATTCTCACGGGCTACAAACAGTTTTGTCTGAAAAAAATATTCTTGATAGATCTATCAGGATTATTCAAGGATCTTTTAGGATAGACCCTTGGATTTTACCAGGATTTGATCTACAAGAAGTGCTTTTAACATTAAATTTAAGTAAGGGAGCTAAAAAGCTCAATTCTTACTTGAAATCCCTTATAAAAATCCTTAAACTGTTGTCTTTTAGATTTCAGATTACTTTTTGTGGCAAATTCCCAGAAAGTGATTTGAAAGAGCTGACCTCAGGCCTAGATAATCTCAATTATCAGTCGTCTGATTATAAGCAAATAAAGATAGAAATTTTAGATACTTTTGAAAGGTATGTAACCATAGCCCATTTTGAGCTCTTGAAAAAAGAGGTTCAAGGTGACATTAATCTATTAAAAATTATTTTAATGCATGTTTTGGTTCATAAAAAGCTGTATCCTGAATCGTTAGATAGGCCGAAGCAGATAGCTGTAATCGGCGACCTCGAGCAATGCCCCCCTTTATGTGAGGCCTTGTTTAAAGCAAAATTTACAGGGTGCCACGCATTTGTTCTTGAGTCAAAAGGATTAATATCCGATAAACAGGCCCTAGATTATCAAATCGACAATTTGGTATATTATAGCCAGTCTGATGGGGTACTCAAAGAAAAGGCCTTTAAATAGAAGGCTGAAATGGACAAAATTTTTTTTGAACTGAATATAAAGAGTAACGTTTGAGAATAAATAGAGAAATCCGAGCACCAAAAGTGCGGGTCATCGATAAAGATGGGAATCTTCTCGGTGTTTTGAGTGTCAGTGAGGCTTTATTTAAAGCTGAAGGGCAGGGGCTGGATCTAGTTGAGATTTCTCCTAATGCTGAACCCCCAGTATGTAAGATTGTCGATTACGGAAAATTTCGTTATCAGCAAACAAAGAAGGAAAAAGAAAGCAAAAAAACCCAACATCAGGTTAAAGTTAAAGAGGTCAAACTCAAACCTAACACTGACGAGCATGATTTACTGACAAAGTTAAAGCATGCAAGGGAATTTTTGACAAAAGGCAACAAGGTTCGCATTACCTGCTGTTTTAGGGGTCGAGAAATGCAACATCCAGAAATCGGTATGCAAGCTGTGCAGAGGATGATGGCTGATTTAGCAGATTTATCTACACCAGAAGCTGAACCAAAGTTATTAGGAAAAAATTTATCGGTTGTTTTAGCACCAGGAGCTAAGAAAAAGCCCCAGAGTGCCGAAAAAACACCAATAACTGGAGACATTTCGTTGTGACAAAAATGAAAACGCGTAAAGCGGTTAAAGCAAGATTTAAAGTGACAGGCACCGGTAAACTCGTAAGATGTAAACCAGGTCGTCGTCACATTCTGACAAAAAAATCCTCTAAACGTAAGCGTCGCTTAAGAAAGCAAACGTTAGTGGACAAAGGACAAGTTAAAATGTATTCACGCCTTATGGGTGTGGCTTAGTAAAGTGGAGTTATAGATTATGGTACGCGTAACAAATGCAGTTGCCGCTAATCGATGGAAAAAAAGACTTCTTAAAAAAGCTAAAGGTTTCGTAGGAGATAGAAAAAATCACCTCCGTTTAACTTCTGATGCTGTGATGTCTGCGATGGCTTTTAATTATAAGCACCGTAAACTACGTAAAAGAGATTTTCGTCGTTTATGGATCGTCCGATTAAGTGTGGCCGCTAAATTAAATGGTCTATCTTATAGCCGTTTAATCAATGGTTTGAATAAAGCAGGTTGTTTGATCAACAGAAAAATGTTATCTGAGATGGCAATACGCGATCCAAGTAGTTTTTCTTCTGTTGCTGTATTGGCTAAAGGAGCCTTAGCTTAGGTTTTTTTATTCAACAACATCAATTATTTAAAAAGCTTGCTTTTCACTAAGCAAGCTTTTTTTTTCTAAAAAAAAGGTCGTTATGAATACCCTTATTTCTCAACTTGAAAAAGATTTTAAGTCTGAACTCTCCCATATCCAAGATATCAAAGATGCCGAATCCTTAAAGATAAAATATTTAGGAAAAAAAGGTCTTATTTCTGATCTTATGCCACAGCTAAAAAATGCCGCTGCTGAGGAAAGAAAAAGTTTAGGAGCTTTAATTAACCAATTTAAAACTCAAGTCGAAGAAGAGGTGAATGTCTTATATAAGGCCCTTTTAGATCTTGAGCTTCAAAAGCAACTTCAATCAGAAAGGATCGATGTTCATCTTCCAGGAAGACGGAAGAATTTTGGTAAGCAGCATCCTATCAACGCGATCTTAGATGAGGTGATAGACACTTTTAGACAGCTTGGATTTGCTGTCGGTTATGGTCCTGATGTAGATTCTGATTATTACAATTTTGAAGGTCTTAACTATCCTAAAGATCACCCAGCTCGTGATATGCAAGACACTTTCTATGTCGATCCTAAACACCTTTTAAGATCCCATACAACCAACGTTCAACTTCGAATTATGGAACAAGCAAAACCTCCGATTAGGGTGATCGCTCCGGGGACTGTTTATAGAAATGAAAATATCAGCGCTAGGTCTCATGTCTTTTTTCACCAAGTAGATGGTCTTTATATCGATAAAAACGTTTCGTTTGGGGATTTGATTGCGACTTTAAAAGAGTTCTGGAACAGGCTTTTTAAAAAACAGGTTGCTACCCGCTTTAGACCAAGCTTTTTCCCATTTGTGGAACCGGGGCTTGAGATGGATATTGCTTGTACTGTTTGCTCTGGAAAAGGATGCCGCATTTGTAAGCACACAGGCTGGCTAGAGGTATTAGGAGCTGGTATGGTCCATCCTGAGGTCCTACGCAACGGGGGAATAGATCCTGAGGTCTATTCAGGCTTTGCTTGGGGTATGGGGATTGAAAGAATGGCTATGCTCTTTTATGGAGTCACCGATATTAGAGCCTTTGCGGAAAATGATATAAGATTCTTACGCCAGTTTTAATTCTTGAGCTTATTTAGAGAATTTACATAGAATCTTGTCCACCAAAGGAAGAGTGGCAGAGTGGCCGATTGCGTCTGTCTTGAAAACAGAAGTCCTGCAAGGGACCGTGGGTTCGAATCCTACCTCTTCCGAATTCTATATAAAAGCCTTAGGATTAGTTTCTTAAGGCTTTTATCTATAAATTATTCTTTTATAACTTTCTTATTTTTAGTTACTTGCAAATTTAATAATTTTAATTAAAAACGAATTCAATTAATGCAATCTTTATTATAAATAATTCATTTTTTGATAAAATGTTATTATCTAAATATTAAAATTAGGTTAATTATGACTATTTCAGCTATACCGGTAATTAATAATATTCATTATCCTGAAGCTAAAAGAAAAGAGTCTTTAAGCTGTTTTTCTAAAATATATAAGATTTTTACCGATTATTTTTGGAAAAAACCGAAAGCCTCCGGTGAAATTTATTTAGAAAAAGTTCAAAATAAATGTGCAAAATTTAATATTTCTCTTGATAATTCTCTAGTATTACCAAAATTTGTACAATAAATATCATGTTCAAATGTTATAGTACTAAATTTATATTCATTAAATATTTCATTATCTAATTTTTTTAATGTTTCTATAGTAGAACCATTACTTGGT
>CAIPRZ010000007.1 GCA_903867585.1 uncultured Chlamydiae bacterium | reverse complement strand
CATCAAGCCAAAAATATGATGCTTTTAGACTCAGTACTCGTAACTTACAAAAAGTTCATGTATCCCAGTTCCCTATGATTAATGCCTACGATTTAATGGTCGCTAAGCATGTTGTTTTAATAGAATCTGCGGTTGATGAATTAATGGTTCTTCTTGGAGGAGCAAATAATGGATAAGAAAGCAGCATTTTCAGTTATCAAAGGTAGACACATAACAGAGAAATCAACTGTTTTAGAAAAACTTAAGGATGCTGAATCAAATAAATCCTTACGTGCTTTTAAAAAATCTAAATATGTCTTCTTAGTCGATAAGAAAGCAACTAAGTATGATATCGCTAGCGCGATCGAAACTATCTATGCTGAAAAAAGCATTAAAGTTGAGAAAGTTAATACAATAACTATTCGTGGTATCGAAAAGCGTACTCGTGGTCGTATGGGTAAATTGCCTACAGTTAAGAAAGCTGTAGTTACTCTTAAGAATGATGCGAATCTAGATGACATGGTATAAAAGGGTAGTAAAATAGTATGATGAAAAAATTTAGACCTATTACCGCTGGACAACGACACTTAGTATTAGTCGAGCGTGATCAGCTTACTCGTGTAGAAGGTGGTCGTGCAACGGTTGCTCCTGAGAAATCTTTGCTCGTTTCAAAAATTAGAACAAACGGAAGAAACCACCATGGACATATTACATGTCGTCATAAAGGTGGTGGCCATAAGCAATTCTACCGTCTAATCGATTTTAAACGTGAAAAAGAAGACATTGCAGCTAAAGTTGCTTCAATTGAGTACGATCCAAATCGTTCTGCTTATATCGCTCTTTTAAACTATGTAGACGGCGAAAAGCGCTATATTATAGCACCGCAAAATCTTAAAGTAGGCGATGTGGTTTCTACTACAGACAAGCCTCCTTTTTCGATTGGTACTTGTATGAAGCTTAAGTTTATGCCGCTTGGATCAACGATACATAATATCGAACTTATTCCTGGTCAAGGCGCTAAAATGGTTAGATCTGCTGGACTTTCAGCTCAGTTAATGGCTAAAAGTGATGGACTAATTACATTAAGAATGCCTTCTGGTGAAATCAGACTAGTTAACGAAGATTGCCGTGCAACATTTGGAGTTGTTTCAAATCCAGAGCACAATTTGCGCGCCGTTGGTAAAGCCGGTCGTTCAAGATGGCTCGGTATTAGACCAACAGTACGTGGTACAGCTATGAACCCTGTCGATCACCCGCATGGTGGTGGTGAAGGTAAGCATAACGGTTATATACCACAAACACCTTGGGCTCAGTATACCAAGGGATATAAAACACGCTCTAAGAAAAAATCAACGAAGATGATCGTTAAGGATCGCAGGAAATAGCCTATGCCAAGATCATTAAAAAAAGGTCCTTTTGTAGACCATCACTTAATGGAAAAAATACAAAAACAAAATAACCAATCCATGAAAAAACCGATTAAAACATGGTCTAGAAGATCGACGGTTTTACCTGACATGGTTGGGCATACTTTTGAAGTGCATAATGGTAAAAAATTTATTTCAGTATTTGTCTCTGAAAACATGGTAGGACACAAACTGGGTGAATTCTCACCAACAAGACTATTCAAAGGGCATTCAGTTAAAAAAGCTGCTGAACCAGCAAAACCTGCTGCTAAAGCTGGAGGCAAGTAATGGAAAGTTTTAAAAGTGTGACGAAATATGTACGTATTAGCCCTCGTAAAGCTAGACTTGCTGCTGACCTTGTTCGTGGCTTAAATGTTCAACAAGCTCGTTTGCAATTAATGCATTCGAATTTAAGAGCAGGAAAACTGATTAAGAAAACGCTAGATACTGCCATTGCAGATGCAATGACACTAAGTAGCGCACAATTGAATGAACTTTTTGTTGAAGAAATTCGCGTTGATGCGGGTCCAACATTAAAGAGAGCTAAGTCAAAAAACAAAGGTGGAAGAGTACCCGTTATGAAAAGAACGAGTCATTTTACTGTTGCTGTAGCAAAAAAAGAAGTTTAGGAGCTTTATAATGGGTCAAAAAACATCACCTACAGGTTTTAGATTAGTTTTTAATCGTCGTTGGAAGTCCGTATGGTTTGCTAACAAGCAAGAGACCTCTGGACTTATTGGCGAAGATAAAAAAATTCGTGACTTTTTGATGGCAAAGCCGTCATGTGCAGGCACATCTTCTATAACCATTAAGAGAATGAGTGGAAAAATTGAAGTTACTATCCATACAGCAAGACCTGGTCTTGTAATTGGAAAAAAAGGTGCAGAAATTGATGTTCTCAAATCCGAACTAAAACAGCTTACCCATGGTAAAGATGTTTTTATCGAAGTCGATGAAATCAAGCGCCCAGACATGGACTCAAAGCTTGTTGCTGATAGTATTGCTAAACAGCTTGAAAGAAGAGTTCCATTTAGACGAGTTCTAAAAAAATCTATGCAAACAGCTATGGATGCTGGTGCTGCAGGTATAAGAGTTCAGATTTCTGGCCGTATCGGTGGTGCTGAGATTGCTCGTACTGAATGGTACAAAGAGGGAAGAATACCTCTACAAACTATTAGAGCAGATGTCGATTACTCCCAAGGTAGAGCGGAGACAACTTATGGCTCTATCGGCGTAAAGGTGTGGATTAATCGTGGCGAACAAAACACAGTTACCAAACCTGCAGGAGTTTAATTATGGCCTTAATGCCTAAAAGAACAAAATTTAGAAAGATGCAGAAAGGCAAAATGACTGGCCTTTCAAAAGCTGGAAATTTTATCGATTTTGGTGACTTTGGTATGCAAACACTAGAACGTGGTCGTATAACGAACAATCAAATCGAAGCTTGCCGTGTTGCTATAAATCGTTATTTTAATCGTCGTGGAAAGGTATGGATTCGTATTTTCCCTGATAAATCCGTAACTAAAAAGCCGGCTGAAGTACGTATGGGTAAAGGAAAAGGTGCCGTAGATCATTGGGTATCCGTAGTTCGTCCAGGTCGTATCTTATTTGAAGTAGGAAATGTGCCTAAAGAATTAGCGCAGAATGCTTTACGTCGTGCAGCTGCTAAATTACCTATTAAGACCCGCTTTGTAGAACGGGTGGAGAGAGTTTAAAATGAAAATAAAAGATCTTCGTGAAAAGTCGGTAGAACAGTTAAAATCTATGGAGCTTGAGTTATTGGCTAAGCTCTATAATAAAAAAAATGAAGCCCGTGTTGCCAAGAAAATGGAAAAATCTCATGAGATTAAAGCTCTGAAAAAGACAAGAGCCCAAATTCTTACATTGTTGGCTGAAACAGAGGCAAGTAACTAAATAACATGTTTAGGATTCTATGTTAGACAGAAATAAAAGAAAGCAAAAATTAGGTGTGGTTGTATCTAACAAGATGCAAAAAACTGTTACTGTTAAAGTTGAACGAACTATTCGACATCCTCAGTTTCAGAAGGTTATTTTCCGTGCAAAAAAATATTATGCACATTGTGAAAATAATCAATCATTTGAAATTGGCCAAAAAGTCCTGATTGAAGAAACACGTCCTCTTTCAAAAATGAAAAGATGGCGCGTAGTAGAAGTTCAAAATTAAGCTATAGAGGGTTTTAAAATGATTCAACAAGAAACAGAACTCGATGTAGCCGATAACACAGGCGCTAAAAGAGTAAAATGCTTTAAGGTTTTAAAAGGATCTAAAAGAAGATACGCTAAAGTTGGAGATATTATTGTTTGCTCCGTAAAGGAAGCTGACCCTAAATCTGCTATTAAAAAAGGCGAAGTTGTTAAGGCTGTTATTGTAAGAACTAAAAATTACGTAAGAAGAAACGATGGTTCTTTCCTACGCTTTTTCGACAATAGCTGCGTCATAATTGACGATAAATTAAATCCAAAGGGAACTCGTATTTTCGGCCCAGTAGCTAGAGAAGTAAGAGAAGGTGGTTTCGTAAAAATCACATCCCTAGCACCTGAGGTTCTATAAGGAGTTATATGAGTAAGTGGATTAGAAAAGGTGATAAAGTAGTTGTCACAGCAGGAAATGATAAGGGTAAAATTGGTTCAGTAATCGGAAGATCTGCTGAAAGAGTTTTAATTCAGGGTGTTAATATTCGTAAAAAACATATGAAAGCCCAAAACAAAGCTGCTGGTTCGCAAATCATTGAAGTAGAGCGCCCTATCCATATTTCAAATGTATCGGTTTGTGATGAGAACGGTAAATCCGTAAAATTAAAAGTAAAATTAAACGAAGATGGTAGCAGAGACTTGGTCTATAAAAAAGATGGATCACTTACTGTCTACAGAAATATCGTTAAACATGGTTAATTGAGAGTTGATTAATGTCCAGGCTTCAAAAAAAGTATCATTCTGAGGTTAAAAAAAACCTTGCTCAGAAATTTGGGTACAACAATCCCATGCTTATTCCTGAGCTAAAAAAGATCGTAATTAGTATGGGTATTGCAGAAGCCAGCAAGGAAAAAAATGCTGTGCAAGATTGCATAAAAGAACTTACCTTACTTTCTGGTCAAAAACCTGTGTTAACAAAGGCTAAAAAAGCTATTGCTAACTTTAAACTCAGGGAAGAACAAATTATTGGTCTTAAAGTTACACTACGTAATAAGCGTATGTATGACTTTTTAGATCGTTTTTGTAACATCGTGGCACCACGTATCCGTGACTTTAGAGGTTTTTCTAATACCGCTGACGGTAGAGGTTCTTATTCTTTAGGACTGCAAGAACAGCAAGTTTTCCCAGAGATCAATCTTGATGATGTTAAGCGTACTCAAGGTATGAACGTAACTTTTGTTACAACCGCTAAACAAGATGCAGATTGTGTAGAGCTACTTGCTCAACTCGGTATGCCATTTAAAACTGATAGCAAATAAGGAATATATATATGTCAATAAATGATCCCATTTCTGACTTATTAACTAGGATTAGAAATGCTAAAACGGCAAAACATAGATATGTAGATGTTCCTAAGTCTAAAGCTCTAGTATCTGTTTTAAATATCCTTGTTGAAAAAGGATTTGTTGAAAAACTGCTTGTAAATGACGAAAAGAAAGTCGTTCGTGCTTATCTTAGATATGCAGAAGGTCGTCAGTGCGTTATTTCCTCTTTAAAAAGAGTATCAACACCTGGAAGAAGATTCTATGTAGGATATAAACAAATCCCGCATGTGCTTTCTGGTTTAGGTGTAGCTATTGTTTCTACTTCTCAAGGTGTTATCGATGGCGAAAAAGCCAAGTCCTTGAAAGTTGGTGGCGAATTATTATGTGTTGTCTGGTAGGAGGATAAGATGTCAAGACTCGGAAAAACTGCTATCGAAATCCCTAAAGGCGTTGATATTAATGTTTCAGGTGATCTTATCACAGTTAAAGGCCCAAAAGGCACTTTACAACACACATTAGTTGCTGGTTTATCCACAACTATTGAAGATGGTTCCCTTTATGTTAAATTCGATCCTTCTCAGAAACTAGAAGATAAGTTCCATGGTTTACACCGTGCAATTATCAAAAATATGATCGAAGGCGTAAGTAAAGGCTTTGAAGTTAAACTTAATCTTATTGGCGTTGGTTACAGAGCTTCTGTGCAAGGTACTAAAGTTGATTTACAACTTGGCTTTTCACATCCAGTGCAATTGCCAATCCCTAAAGGTGTAAGTGTAGCAATAGACAAAAGTGTAAATATAACGTTAACAGGCTCTGACCGTCAAATAGTTGGCCAGTTTGCTGCTACCATTCGTTCGAAAAAACCACCAGAACCTTACAAAGGTAAAGGTATCCGTTACGAGAATGAAGTGGTTCGTAAGAAAGCAGGTAAAGCCGCTAAAGGTAAAGGAGCATAATAGGTAATTTATGATTAACGAGCTAAAAAGAAGAGATGTTCAGCGTAGAAGAAGATCTTTCCGAGTTAGAAATAAAACTCGTGGAACAACAGCTAAACCTAGATTATCTGTTTTTAAATCTAATGTTCATATCTATGCTCAAATTATCGATGACGAATCTGGTAAAACCTTATTTGGCTTCGGAACTATGAGTAGCGAATGCAAGGGTAAATTTGAAAGAAAATCAAAAGACGCTTGTAAGTTCATTGGAACGAAAATTGCAGAAAAAGCATCCGAACTCGGTATTAGTAACGTTGTATTCGATCGCGGACAGTACTCCTATCAGGGACTTTTAAAAGAATTAGCAGATGCTGCGCGTGCCGCAGGTCTTAAATTTTAACGCATTGGTTATACAATTATGAGTCAATTTAAACAGAAAAAAAACGCTGACGATTACGGTACAGAATTTGAAGAAAAAGTATTGTACATTAACCGATGCTCTAAAGTTGTTAAAGGTGGTAGAAAGTTTTCTTTCTCAGCATTAATCCTTATTGGTGATGGCCAAGGAAGAATTGGTTATGGTTTTGCCAAAGCTAATGAAGTTTCTGATGCTATTAGAAAAGGTACAGATGCTGCGAAAAAGAATATTATCGAGTTTGAATTCGATGGTAAAACTATACCGCATGAAATTACCGTAGATTGGCACGGTGCTAGAGTTATGATGAAACCTGCTCCTGAAGGAACAGGCGTTATAGCTGGATCTAAAGTACGAGCTGTTCTTGAACTCGGTGGTGTAAAAAATGTCGTAGCCAAGAATCTTGGCTCTAACAATCCATTAAATCAAGTTGGTGCCGCTATCAAGGCTTTATTGAGTCTTAGAAATAGAGGTCAAACTTTAGCGAATCGAGGCCTAGCATGATTACATTAGATTCCCTACAAAACACACATAGACCAAGAAAAAATGTTCAACGCGTTGGAAGAGGTTTCGGATCCAAGCGTGGTAAAACTTGTAAACGCGGTGGAAAAGGTGATAAAGCCCGCTCAGGTTACAAGAGACGCTATGGTAGAGAGGGGGGACAACTTCCACTTTATCGTAAACTCCCTTGCCGAGGTTTTACAAATGAACGTTTTAAGAATAAAACCTATTCAATTAATTTTAACTTAATAAATAAAATTTTTGAAGATGGTGATGTTGTTAACCTAGAGACATTAAGAGTAAAAGGTTATGCGCCAAGACAAACAATTTTTGGCTTAAAGATCCTAGCTGGTGGTGTTCTTTCTAAAAAAGTAAGATTTGAAGCTACAGCTATCTCTTCTACTGCGAAAGAATATTTCGACTCAAACAATATCCAATATACAATCGTTTAATTATGTTTGAAGGGTTAAAATCTATTTTTACCAATTATGAGTTGAAGAAGCGTATTTTTTATACGCTGCTTCTTCTTGTCGTATGTCGAATGGGATCATTTTTACCTGTTCCTGGTATAAATCAGGAGATTGCTCTTCAGGCCTTCAAGCAAACTTTGGGTTCTACTCAAAACTTATTTCAGTTAATGGATATGTTTACAGGTGGAGCTTTTGCTAAACTTACAGTGACAGCTCTTGGAGTAATGCCCTACATTTCTGCTTCTATTATTATGCAGTTAGTAACAGCTATTACCCCCAGTCTTCAGCGTGAGATGAAGGAAAATTCCGACGCAGGTAAAAGGAAACTTTCCCGTTGGACAAGAATGACAACAGTTGCTCTAGCCTTCTTTCAAGCCTCACTTTTAGCAAAATATGCCTTGAGTTTAAATGCTTCCAGTCCTGGACTCATTCACCCATTTTTTAATGATGTTTCCCTTTTTGGCCTTCCTCTTTTCTTCATGCTAACTTTGATTGTTACCATGACTACAGGTACATTGCTCCTAATGTGGATTGGTGAGCAAATGACTGAAAAAGGTATAGGTAATGGTACATCCTTGATAATAACTGTTGGAATCTTATCTTCGCTCCCAGCGACATTTGGTAATATCATTAACCAGTTAAATCTATCAGGTACTGCTGAGAGTCAAATAAGTTTTACAACCCTTGCCTTACTTGCTATACTTTTTGTGGTTATTGTTTTTACCACTATCATGGTAGTTCAAGGGCAAAGAAACATACCTGTTCAGTACGCTAGAAAAAACCAAGAAGATAGCTCTAACGCTTTTATCCCTCTAAAGATCAATTATGCTGGCGTTATTCCAGTAATTTTTGCATCGACATTGCTCATGTTTCCAGCAACTATTGCTCAGTTTTTGGGTAATGTCCCTTATTTAGGCGACCTTTCTAAATTGCTATCTCCAGGTTCATCTACTTATATGGCCTTGTTTGTTATGTTAATAATTTTTTTCACTTACTTTTGGACGGCAACTCAATTTAATCCTGATCAAATTGCTTCAGATATGAAAAAATCTGGCGCCTTTATCCCTGGGATTAGACAAGGTAAACCTACTCATGACTATTTAGAGCATACAATGAGTAAAATTACTTTTTTAGGAGCTATATTTTTAGCTACTATAGCAGTTTTGCCAAATCTAGTAGGTAGAATTTTAAAAGTTGATGCATCTATTACTTATTTTTTTGGAGGCACTTCGCTTCTTATTTTAATAGGTGTGGTGCTTGATACTTCGAAGCAAATCCAATCTCACCTTATGATGAAGAGGTACGATGGATTCTTTAGAAGAGGTAAGAGTTTTTAGTTATAAAGAATATTCTATAGTTGCATTTATCTATGCATTAGAATATATTATTATAAATTTTTGATTAATTGAGGTAATTTAAATGCCACGTGTTATTGGTATCGACATCCCTGATAATAAGCGCCTTGAAATCAGCTTAACCTACATTTACGGGGTAGGAAGAAAGCTATCTAATGATATTATTAAGAAGCTTGGTCTTGACCCTGATATGAGAGCTAACAAGCTGTCTCAAGATGACATAGCTAAGATTAATACTTTATTACAAAGCCAATACGCTGTTGAAGGTGATCTTCGTAGACAAGTTCAGAATAATATTAAACGTTTGATTAGCATACATTCCTACCGCGGTACAAGACACAGAGTCGGCCTTCCTGTTCGTGGGCAAAGAACTAGTACTAATGCTCGCACTCGAAAAGGTAAGAGAAAAACCGTTGCTAACAAGAAAAAGTAATAATTAGGAGTTAACCTTGGCTAAACAAGAAAATAATAAAGTTGTACAAAAAAAAGCAGCTGTAAAAGTTCGCAAAAAAATACAACGAAATGTGCCTGCTGGTATTGCTTTTGTTAAAGCAACATTTAACAACACTATTGTTTCTATTACTGATCTTTCAGGAAATGTAATTTCTTGGGCATCAGCTGGAAAAGTTAATTTTAGTGGTTCACGTAAATCTTCAGCTTATGCTGCTACTGTTGCCGCACAAGATGCAGCTAAAACTGCTATGACTTCAGGAATGAAAGAAGTGGAAGTTAATTTGTCTGGTCCTGGAGCTGGTAGAGAGTCTGCAGTAAGAGGCTTACAAAGTGCTGGTCTTTCTATTACAATTATTCGTGATAAGACACCAGTTCCGCATAATGGTTGTAGACCAAGAAAGAGAAGACGTGTTTAATATTTATATTTCTAGGAGATTTTAATGCCAGTACAATACGGGAAATTTGAATTACCCAATAAATTAAAAATCGATGAGAGTACACGTCGTTCTACTTTTGCTCGCTTTATTGCTGAGCCTTTTGAGCGTGGATTCGGTCATACAATTGGTAATTCCTTACGCAGAATTATGTTAAGCTCTCTTGAAGCTCCTGCTATCGTTTCTGTTAAACTTGAGGGAGTTGCTCATGAGTTTATGGCGGTTGAAGGTGTTATTGAGGACATGACTCATATCATTTTAAATCTTAAAAATGTTTTACTTCGTAGACTTCCTATTGATGAAAACGGCCATGATACCAATCCAAGACATGTAGTTTCACACATTGAAGTTACTCATCAAATGCTTGAAGCTCATAACGGTTCTTTTCCTGTTAAAGTTGGGTTAATCTTTAAAGATTCAGTCTATGAAGTCATGAATCCAGATTATGTTATTTTCACAGCGACTAAGCCTATGAGTAAAAGGATTGATCTCAAAGTAAAATATGGCAGAGGCTATGTTCCTTCAGAGAGACAAGAGCAAAACGAGAAAATCGTTGATGAGATCGTTATTGATTCTATCTATTCTCCAGTGCGCCTAGTTAATTACTTTATTGAGAATACGCGTGTTGGTCAAGATACAGATTTTGACAAACTTATCCTTGAAGTAACTACAGATGGTAGAGTAACTCCTGAAGAGGCCTTATCTTTTGCTTCTCAAATCGCAACTTTACATTTTTTACCTTTTGAAAATGCACAGTCGAATACATTGTCTTTTGAGAACCTTGAGGCTCATTCTGCTAATGATATTGATACTTTGATGTCTAAATTAGCATTAAAAATTAATGAAATTGAACTTTCAGTAAGATCTACTAATTGTTTAGCTGGTGCTAACATTGACACGATTGCTGAATTAGTAATTATGCCTGAGTCTGAAATGTTGAAGTTTAGAAATTTTGGTAAGAAATCTCTTAACGAAATTAAGGAAAAACTTGAAGAGTTAAATCTTTATTTAGGCATGGATTTATCTAAATTTGGAATCACTCGTGATAATGTAAAACAAGTTATTCAAGATTATTTAAATAAGAAAAATGGTGAAGAAGAATGAGACACAATAAACATACTTTTAAAGTAGGCCGTACTGCTTCTCATCGTCGTGCAATGATTGCTAACATGCTTAAGTCTTTGATTCAACATGAAAAAATTGAAACTACAATGACTAAAGCTAAGGAACTCCGTCGTCATGCTGATCATATGATTACCTTAGCTAAAAAAAATACGCTAGCAACTAGACGTACTGCGATTGCAGAATTAATGATTCGTTATAATGCATTAACACCTAAAGAAGCTCGTGAAGCTAAAAAAGGTGATATTTCTTCTTATAACGATGATAGAAAAGTTATTGCTAAACTTTTCTCTGATCTTTCAGTTCGTTTCGCTGCAAGACCAGGCGGATATACACGTATTACAGCTTTTCGTAATCGTGTTGGTGATAACGCAGAAACTGTTATCATTGAATATCTTCCTAACTAATTTTTATGCCTGCCTAGCGCAGGCATAGTTCTTTTCAATAATTCCTTATTCATTCTACACTTAATTTTTAGTATTACTTCTTTTTCAAGGGTTTTTTATGGCTTGAGGAGTAGCTAAGGTGTGT
>CAIPRZ010000006.1 GCA_903867585.1 uncultured Chlamydiae bacterium | reverse complement strand
TCTGTAAAATTTAATAAAGGACATTATGGCAGACAACATTAATGAGGCGGATTTTACCCTTCCAAGCTTTAGTTCCTATGTCCATGATTTGGATGAGGAATACCAAAAGCATGTTGAAAGCATGCTGCTTGATACCTTTAAGACCCTTTCAAAAGCAGAAAAACTTCTGATGTGCCCTCTTATTGAGGTTCATAATCTCAAACAGGCTCATAAAACCCTTCAAGCTGATAGCGCTAAAGCCTCTTTGGAGGAGATTGCCCGCATTGAAAAACAGATTAAAGCTAGGCTTGATGTTATTAATGAAAATGGGGATGTCCATATTTTAGTTAAAAAATTTAATCTTATACTATTTGATCTATTTAAAAAAAAATCGGCTAAAAGCCTTGCCAAGATGGCCGCTGAGGCCCTTTTAAATTTTATTGAGCATTTAAAAGGTACTGGAGAATTAAATTCCTAAGAAAAAGCCGGGGGTTTAGCCCCGGCTCAACAAGAGTTTACCAGCTTAAATTTCCAGCTGATTGATATTCTGTCACACGTGTTTCAAAAAAGTTTTTCTCTTTGTTTAAGTCGATGGTTTCGCTCATCCATGGGAACGGATTTTTAGATTTATATTGAGCCTGTAAACCGATACGCTCAAGTCTTCTATCGGCAATATGCTGAACATATTCTCTAAACATCGGAGCGCTTAAACCCAAAATTCCTCTTGGAAGGCAGTCTTTGGCGTAAGCTACTTCAAGCTCAACAGCTTCTTTAATCAAATCGATCATTTCTTGTTGGAAGCTTTCTGTCCAAAGATGGGGGTTTTCTTCTTTGACTCCGTTGATGAGGTCGATACCAAAATTTAAATGGATCGTTTCATCGCGTAGAATATATTGGAACTGCTCACCGATACCGGTCATTTTATTTTGACGATGCATTGATAAAATCATCGCAAAACCAGAATAGAAGAAGATCCCTTCCATGATGATGTAGTAGCCGATCAGATTTTTTAAGAAAATCTGAGCCCCTTCAAAGGTGGAGGTATTGAAATGGGGATCAACAAGAGCTTCTGTTAACTTCATTTCAAATTTATCTTTTTCATGGATCGAGTTGATTTCACGATACATGTTAAAAACCTCACCCTGATCTAGCGATAGGGATTCTACAATGTAATGAAAAGTATGGGTATGGATAGCTTCTTCAAACATTTGGCGAAGTAAAAACTGTCTCACTTCAGGGTTTGAAACATGTTTAAAGATCGCAAGGGAGATGTTATTACCCACAAGGCTTTCAGCGGTGCTGAAAAACCCAAGGTTTCGCATAATCACTAAACGCTCATCACTAGAGAGTTTATTAGATTTCCAAAGCTCAATATCTTTAGACATGGGCACTTCTGTTGGCATCCAGTGGTTAGCACATCCATTTAGATAGTGCTCCCAAGCCCATTTGTATTTAAGTGGCATTAGCTGATTAACATCAACTGTATTGCAGTTAATTAGCTTTTTTTGTTGCACACTGAAGCGCTGGCTTTCTTGTGTGCCAGCTGTTTTTTCTGTTTCATCAAAACTTAACATGATTAATCCTTTTTTAAAACTTACTGGCAACTTTCACAACCTTCTTCAAGACTACAAGCTTTGACAGGGGCTTCTTGTCGATTTACCTGAACATTGCTTGATGCTGACTTATTTTTCATCCAACGGGGTTGGAGGCTACGACGATTCACATCAGTCGTCGATTTTTCTACCTGAGTGGCTGCTCGTGTGCGCAGGTAGTAGGTGGTTTTTAACCCTTTTTGCCAAGCTAGCATATACATTTGATGAAGCTTTTTGCCGGAGGGTTCAGCTAAATAGAGGTTTAACGATTCGCCCATATCGATCCATTTTTGGCGGCGGCTGGCACATTCAATAATCCATTCTGGATCGATCTCAAAAGCGGTTAAAAAGATTTGCTTGATGTGATCTGGTATTCTTTCGATCTCTTTAATAGAGCCATCAAAATACTTAAGGTCATCGAGCATATCTGCATCCCATAAATTAAGCTCTTTAAGCTTTTCTACAAGATAGAGGTTTGGAATAGTAAACTCTCCTGAGAGATTTGACTTCACAAATAGATGGGAATACATCGGTTCAATCGATTGAGTCACTCCTGTAATATTGGAAATAGTCGCTGTTGGAGCTATAGCCATTGTATTACAATTGCGAAGACCGTTGGCTTTAATAGCTTCTCTTAAAGATGACCAATCAAGAAGACTTGAGCGATCAACATCTAAATGGCCCCCGCGCTCTTTTTCAAGAAGGTTAAGCGTGTCGATGGGTAAAAAGCCCCGATCCCATTTAGAGCCTTTGTAGCTTTCATAAGTGCCACGCTCTTTGGCAAGTTCACAAGAAGCTGTTAAGGCGTAGTAGGAAATAAGCTCCATACTATGATCTGCAAATTCAATGGCTTCATGGCTAGCATAAGAAATATCCATTTCATAAAGACAGTCTTGGAAGCCCATAAGACCAAGTCCTATTGGACGGTGTCTTAGGTTAGAATTACGCGCTTCAGCAATTGGATAGAAGTTAATATCGATCACATTATCAAGCATGCGAATGGCCGTTTTAACTGTTTTCTCAAGTTGCTTTTGATCTAATTTTTTATTGATAAAATGCATTTTGAGGTTAATAGAACCCAAGTTGCAAACAGCGGTTTCATCAGCTGATGTATTCAGTAATATTTCTGTACATAAATTAGAACTATGAACAACGCCTTGATGATCTTGAGGCGATCTAATATTAGAAGGATCTTTAAATGTCATCCAAGGATGGCCTGTTTCAAAAAGGAGGCTCAGCATTTTTCTCCACAGCATCGAAGCTTCAATGCGCTTGAAGAGTTTAATTTTTCCTTCATCAGCCATTTTTTCATACTCTTCATAGCGAGTGTCAAAGGCTTGTCCATATAAATCATGAAGATCTGGGCAATCACTTGGAGAAAATAGTGTCCATTGTCCACCAGTGGCAACACGTTTCATGAAAAGATCAGGAATCCAGTTGGCTGTATTCATATCATGTGTACGACGTCTCTCATCACCGGTATTTTTTCTTAACTCTAAAAAGTCTTCGATATCTAGGTGCCAAGTTTCAAGATAAGCACACATAGCCCCTTTTCTTTTTCCACCTTGGTTAACAGCTACAGCTGTATCATTGGCTACTTTTAAGAAAGGAATTACCCCTTGGCTTGAACCGTTAGTTCCTTTAATACGGGCTCCTGTGGCTCTTACATTAGTCCAGTCGTTACCAATGCCTCCAGCCCATTTAGAAAGCTGAGCATCATCGGCTACAACTTTAAATATGTGGTGCAGATCATCAGAAATAGTGGATAGATAGCATGAGCTCAATTGCGGATGGAGTGTCCCTGAATTAAATAGGGTTGGGGTGCTTGAGGTGAAGAGGAAGGTTGATAGAATATTATAAAATTCGATCGCACGTTCTGTTTTATTTTCTTTTTCATTGAGAGCAAGACCCATAGAAACACGCATCCAAAACATTTGTGGCGTTTCGATTTTGCGACCTTCATCGTGGATAAAATAGCGATCATAAAGAGTTTGAAGACCTAAATAGGTAAATAAATCATCTCTTTGTAGATCCATCGCTTTACCAAGCGTTTCAAGATCAAAATCAAGAAGGGCTGGATGGATTCTTTCTATTTTTACAGCATGCTTCAAGTAGGCAATAAAACCTTTAGAGTGTTTGGTTTTTAATTCTGGATCAGAGGCTGTGGTGTAAATGGATTCACGATAAAGAGTATCTAAGAGCAAGCGGGCTGCTACTTGAGAATAAGCAGGCTCTTTTTCAATATTAGATCTTGCAGCCATCATAAGAGCTAAATCGATCTCTTCTTCTTTTATGCCTTCATAAAAATTTGTAACCGTTGAGGTTAAAAGCATAGAAGCATCGACTTTGTCATGAAGACCTTTACAGGCGGTTTGAATTCTTGATTTAAGAACATCTTCAGATAGTTGAGTTTTGGAACCATCTGTTTTTGTGATGGTGTATTCCACGCTAATAGGCAGTGGTATTTGCGCGCTCTCAACCGGATTCTCTTGCTTTAAGGTATCCATTTTGATGAGATATTTAGCCTCTTTAAAAAAGCCAGAAGCCATCAAAAGATTTTCGATTTCATTAGCAATCCAAGACGCTTGAAGAATCGGCTCTTCATTATGTTGGTTTTTAGCTTTTTCAATGAGTTGCATGGTCATCAGATTCACTGATTCGATTAAAGACTCAGGCGTTTGTCCTTCGATTAAATTAGCGCCGCGGAAAGCAGTTTCAATTTTAGTAGCTATTTTCATCGGATTAAAACGGACTACAGCGCCATCTTTACGAGCAAATTTTAAGTTTCTTGCTGAATCTTCTCTGAGCGCTTTATGTTGATCCCTATAGATGATGTAATCTCTTGCAACATCATGATAGCCACTTTTCATTAAAGTAACTTCAACAAGATCTTGTATTCCTTCAACATTAAGGCAAGCTCCTTTAGAAGCGAGCATGAGAAGATGTCTTACGACTTGTTCTGTGAGGTTTGTCACACTTTCTTCAACATCATAAGGGAGTGAGGAGTCTTTGCCGATTTTACGAGTATCTCTAAAAGCCAGTTCAATCGCGCGGAAGATTCTTTCTTTTCTAAAAGGAACAAGGGATCCATCCCGTTTGACTACTGTAAAGCCAACGGATTCGTTTTTTTGCGTTTCAAAAGATCCTTTATCGACTACATTTTGATTTAATAGGAAGGAAGCTTCTTTATCTGACATGACATCACTCTTTTTCGTGTTAATTTTGTGGAAAGATTTGGTTAACCACTACAAGGGGTGGTACCTTTATCGTTTCTTATACACCATATATAGTAGGTTAAATCATTTTGTCTAGAATAAAAAAAATAAGAAAATGCAAAGTTATAAAAGCAAATCGATTAAGAAAAAAAATCTCAAAAAAGCTCGTTTAACGAAAAAAAATCTGATTAACAGAAGTAGCTTGAATGATTTTTTTTTGCTATAACTTGAGAAAAGTACATGAGATGTTTTTTATGAAAAAAGTCTATTTTATTCCTAATATTATCACAGCTTTTGGGTTGTCATGCGGTTTATTTGTCATTTTTAAAGCTTGCCTTTTGCAAGGGGACATCACCTCTAGCATGCCACTGATGGTCTCTTTGCTCCTAGTGGCAGCTTTTGCAGATCTATTAGACGGGGCTGTAGCTCGCGCTATGCGCGCAGAAAGTGAGTTTGGGGTTGTATTTGATACCTTATCCGATGCCATTACCTTTGGTATTGCTCCAAGTATTCTAATGATTAAAACTCTACCACTATCTCAAAGCAAATCTTTAAATTTTATTTTTATAGCAGCAACCATGGTTTATGCCCTTTGTGGGGTGCTCCGTCTTGTCCGTTATAATGTAAAAGCAAGCCTTGCTAAACACGATGTAGAGCTTGAGATGAGTCAAAAGAAGCATTTTACAGGTCTTCCAATACCAGCTGCCGCCATTACCTCTTTAGCTATTAATTTTAATCAGAATTTATTTGGTGATCTTTTTCAACTTGATGATACAAAGCTCAGATTGTTTTTAAGTGCTAGCGAATTTGTTCTGGGTTATTTAATGATTTCCCGTATCAAATACCCTTCTTCTAAAGCTCTCCATTTTAGAATGGCCTCTTTTCAACTGGTTTTTGTAGCTGTTCTTGGCGTTATTTGCTCTTTATATGGAGTCCTATATTACTTTAAAGAGACCCTTTTAATTATAAGTCTATCCTATAATGTGATAGCTCTTATTCTAGGCTGTATACGTAAAATAGCGGGTAAAAAATCGAAAACCTTAGTCGATTATGAGCCAGAAGAGGAAGATTTATAGTGATCACTTTTTATGCAGCCTCTTCTATTTTTTTAATTTTATGGCTTTATGAAAAAAATAAAGTTCAAAAAGCACAAAAACAGATTTTTGAGCTTAGTCTACAATTAAAAGTTCTAGAGACGGAAAATAAAAATCTTCAAGAGATGGAAAAGACTTTTAAGCTTTTATCTCAAGAGGCTTTAGAAAAGAACACAGATCATTTCATAAAAACAGCTGCTGATAAACAGTCTATGCTCTTACAAGTTTTACAACCTGTTAAAGAGACGCTAGAAAAACTAAACTCTGGACTGACCAATTTAGAAAAAGAGAGAAAAGGGGATCATGAGGGGTTAAAGGTGCAGCTGAAACTTCTAAAAGATTCTGAAATTCTTTTAAAAGAGCAGACTCAGTCACTGGCTTCTGCCTTAAAAAATCCGGTGTGTCGTGGCATGTGGGGAGAGCTTCAATTAAAAAGGGTTCTGGAGATTTCAGGGCTGCTCCCATATTGTGATTTTAGTGAGCAGCAAGTGTTGAAGACAGATCGTCAAAGACCGGATGTGATTGTAAAGCTCTCTGGTGGTAGGCAGCTTGTGATCGATTCTAAAGCTCCACTAAATGCCTACTTAGAAGCGGCCAGTTTAAATCAAGAGATGGCTAAGGAAGAAAAACTCAAAGAGCATGCCATTAAGCTTAAAGAGCACATCTTAGCTCTATCAAAGAAAAATTATTTTGAAGCGCTTGAAAATTCAATCGAATTTGTTATTTTATTTCTTCCTCAAGAAAGTCTATTTAGTTCAGCGTTAGCTGTCGATCCTACTCTCATTGAGCTTGGGGCTAAAAATCAGGTGATGATAGCAACACCCACAACGCTTCTTGCGCTTCTTAAAGCTGTCGCTTTTGGCTGGAAGCAGGAAACGCTATCTTTACAAGTAGAAGCTGTTAAAGGACTCGGTAAAGAGCTATATAAAAGGATCGGGGATTTGAATGCCCATTTTTTAAGGCTTGGAAAAGGGCTTAATTCTGCTGTTGAAGCTTATAATAAAACTCTAAGCACTCTAGAGTCTCGTGTCATGGTATCAGCTCGTAAATTTGAGCAATTAGGCATAGACACCTATGATAGTAAACATGAAGCCATCGAATCGATCACTGAGCAAGCTCGGGAACCTGCCATCGAAAGCTAAAGCTCTTTAAGAAATAGTATATAATCCTCTTTAAGGCCCGCTTTTTTTCTCCCTTCTGGATTGAAAAGAGGTCCTTTGGCTCTTTTAGGTTCGATGAGATCTGGTAAATGATCTAGCCATTTTTCATGAAAACAATTGGAGCTCTTATTTTCTTTTTTAAGCCAGCCATAACCAAAAGCTACATGGCTTATCTCATCTTGATAAATTTTATCCATAAGCTGTGAGGAAGACTCATCACCGACTGATTTAAAAATATTTCCATAGTAGGGAGCAAAGTCTAAATTAGCCATTTCAAAAGTTAAACTCATAATACTGACATAATGAGAGATGGAGGTCATGTAGGGGGTAAGCTTCCAGAAATGTTTATATAACGGCATGTCGCCCAATTCAACGTTAAATCTTTTGAGCTCTTTTTGATATAACCTGACATGCTCTTGTTCTTCTAAGAGGGTATGGATAAGCCCTTTTCTGAAGTTTTTGGGGGCATTAGGAAAGGCAAGTAGGGCAAAAGCCATGATTTCTACCGCAAGCAGCTCATGTCCTGCAAATCGGTGAAGGCAAATAGCTCGGTTATCGTCGATATGAAAATTATTTTTTGGTAATTTATCCTTGTGGCCTCGTTTAGAAAATTTCATCGAAGGCACTCTAGAGGGTTCTTGCCAAAGAATGGGTATACCAGGATTTAGATCGGTAATGAGGTCGGGAACAAAAAGCTTTGTTTCGATAGATTCAGAACTTAAGATGAGAGTGGCAAAATCTTTGGCTTCCATACCTTGGGCATTTTATAATTAATACCCAAGGATGATAGCACAATGAATTATTATTCTACTTCAACCACGTAGTAGGCTGGGAAGGCAAAATTTTGATTCGGTCTTTCGATGCCGTAAACGGTCACTTTTTTACCGATATGTTTTTGCAAGTCGATTTTAGTCGAATAAATACAGGCTTTAGTTTGGTTATTATCTTTAATGAGATAATCACCCGGCTTATTTCTTGAAGAGGTTTCATAAAACTCAACAACACCAGTGATGGCTACAGCGCCAAGTTTTTGCTCTTCATAATAGTGCTCGATGTTTTTATCTTCATTCATAGAGGACCATGAAAGATAAAGAGCTTCTTCAACAGGTTCCCAAAGCTTCATTTTTTCAGTAAGTTCATCAGAGGTTTGCGCGGTCTCATCTTGAGGTTCGATGCCGCGAGCTTTATCTTCTAAATAATTAATTCTTTTTTGAAGTAGAGATTCTTGAATACTCAAAAGCTCATTATTAGCTTTAGAGGCAAGCTCTGGCATATCGCTAAATTCTTCAACAAGCCCTTTAAGAGGACCTGTTACTTTTTCTAGATCGATACGATCATAGCTTTTTTTGAGTTCTGAACGAGCCAGGGCAACAGAGGCTTCAAGCATTTGTTTGCCATGAACAGAACGTTTTTCATTTTGAGATTTAAGTTCTGGACCACCGATGTTTTCTATATATTCTTTAGCAACATAAAAACGCGCAGATGCGGGGGCTTTGATTTCCATCCATTTGCTATTATTAGAGCAAACATGACCTTCAATCTTATCGCCGGTGTTAAGATGGGCTATAATCGGGGCTTCTGTATGGGGTTTTAGACGGACGTTTACATGAGTCCCTTCAATAGTGTTATCTAAAACAAAACTTCTAAAAACATAAGCTGTAGATTCGTTGGTAGGACAAATTCCCCAAAAATCTCCCTTATCTTCGATAACAGAAATAAGTTCACTGCTGTTGAGTTCTCTTATAACAGCCCCTTCCATATCAGGTGATGCACGCAGACGAACTCGTTTACCTTTAACTTTCCCAGTAAAAGGTTTGAAGTTTTCACTTTTTTTGAAAGTAGCAGGCTTTGGTAAAGTGGCCTGAGGGGCAACTTCTTGAGTTATCAATTCTTGATTAGGAGTGAAGCCTTCATCAGCACATAATGAAGACAACGCAAAAAGGCTAAGAGCCATTGAAAATTTGAGCATGTAAAGTATCCTCCACTTGAGCCTGCCCAGTACTAATAGAGCAGATTGGGTTTTAAGCTCATTCTAGGATTAGACTCTCATTTTTTACCAAGCTTTTTTGCGCCCTTTATTAATCAGTTTCTTAAGACATGTAATAGATGTTCACAATCTGGCATTTGACAACTGCATTGAAGAGGATTTTGTAACTTAATAATATAAAATTCATCGCTGTTATAAGGATGTACTAATTTTATTTCATCGTCAGACACTTCTTCTTGAATCCATGTAGAAAAGGTTAAATCAGAATCTGAAACTAACTCTTCTTTTTCTGTATTTTCAAAAATGAGATTGATGAGTTGACAATGAGGGCAAAAACAATTGTCATGAACAACTGGCATTTTTGATGGGTCCATTTTAGGAAGATTTTCAATAAGGGATTTTAGTTTAGATCTTACTTCATCAGGAAGGGGACTTGCATCGCAAAGATCGGGATCGTGTTCAAGAAAGGGGCCAGAAAATTGGAAAAATAAAGGGTCTATAATAGGGGTTGTGACTTCTTGAGCCTGATTTAAAAGGATTTCTTGGTGAACGCTAAAAATCAGATTTAAATGTTCTTTGAGGAGGTGTGATATTTTTACAAGAGTCCCATTCTTGAGGTAGATATTGAGGGTGTGTTGACCATCGCTTAATAATAATTCAATATCTTTCCAGCTAGTAGAGATGAAAGGGGGAATACTAAGCAGTTGTTTATTTATTATCATACGCCTCCGCTAGGGTATTTATGAGTCTATCTTAATAAAAGAAATTCATGAAAGCAAGTTTTTTTAGCACTCAAGGTCGAAGGCTGCTAGAATAGAATTTTAAGTGGTTAAATCCTAGTGTCTAAATAAATATTTTTAATTTTTTAAAAAAAAGATTGATCATCATATAGATTTTTTTTATCCTCCGAAATGGGTCCCAATAAAGCTAATATCTAGGAGTGTTCATGAGCCGCAAATCGTTTGTGTTAGATACAAACATTTTACTACACGATCCCGATGCGATAACAAAATTTCACGATAACGATGTCGTCATCCCGATGATGGTTCTTGAAGAACTTGATACCATGAAAAGACAGTCAGATGAATTGGGTAAAAATGCCCGTTCGGTACTCCGTTTTATCGATGCATTAAAAAATACAAAAAAAGGGGACCTGCATAACGGTGTTCCTATCGAAAAAAATATCAATGTCAAAGTCCTTTTAGAATATCGCAATTCTGATAAAAAAAGTTTTCCTCTAAGCATTGATCGCAATTCGTCCCGTATGCTCTACAATGCTTTTCAATTAAAAGATGAAGAGCAAAAAGTTGTTTTAGTATCTAAGGATTTTGTTACTCGAGTTAAAGCTGAAGCATTAGGAATCGAAACTCAAGATTATGAAAATTTAAAAACTAAATTTGATCATCTCTATAAAGGCTACAGTAAAATAGAGGTCACTAAACAAGATATTGATCAATTTTATAAAGATGGTTTTTATAAAATTGAGGGCAAAGAGTTTTATCCTAATGAATATTGTCTGCTTCAAGCTCAAGATCATTCACAAGCGGTTGCTAAATATAATAAAGCGCAAAACCGTTTTGAGCCTCTTTTAAAAGTTCCTAAAGATATCTGGGGAATTCAACCTCTCAATTTTGAGCAAAAATGTGCTCTAGATTTACTTTTACGTGATGATATCAAACTTGTAAGCTTGCTTGGTCAAGCTGGTACGGGTAAAACGCTTCTAGCACTTGCTGTGGCTCTTTCAAAAGTATTCGATGAGGGTTCTTACAGCAAAATTTTAGTCTCAAGACCTATTATTCCATTAGGTAAGGACATAGGATTTTTGCCAGGTACAAAAGATGAAAAACTTTTTCACTGGATGCAACCTATTTTTGATAACCTCGAGTTCCTATGCCAATCTTCAAGTGGGATTAATAGCGGGGCAGAAACTCAAAAATGGATTATGGAAAGTAAAAAAATTGAGATGGAAGCTGTAACCTATATTAGAGGGCGAACACTTCCAAAGATGTTTATTATTGTCGATGAGGCTCAAAACTTGACACCTCATGAGGTCAAAACCATTATTTCCCGCGCTGGTAAGGGGACAAAAGTGGTTTTAACAGGAGATCCAACACAAATAGATAACCCCTATTTAGATAAGGATTCTAATGCTTTGACCTATACAGTAAGCCGTTTTAAGAATTATCCTCTCTATGGTCATATGACATTAGACCGTACAGAACGCTCAGAGCTTGCCGCTCTTGCTGCTGAGATTCTTTAAAATTAATAAACTTAGATCAATAAAGAGTTCACCCACTCTTCTACTGAACCAATTGATCTAAGTTCTGAACTATACGAAGCTCCACCGAGGCTTGAGGTTTCTCCTTCTTGAGAGCCCAAGCTTCCTACCTCTGGATAATCTTCATCTTCAGAATCATAAAAGCTTACATCCATAAACCCACCTGGATTTTTACTTTCTAAAAGGGCCCTTTTTTCCTTTAATTTTTGGTGTTCTTTAACAAAGCCTCGATGCTTTTGGACAAGTGTTAACAGCGATCTAAGATCTTTAAAAACTTTAACCTCTTCCTGTTCAGGTTTTGGAACCGTTTTCAGAGCTGAAATTTCAAAGGTTTTAATCTGTTTAAAATATTCTGCATTAAATATTTTATCAAATGAAGCCACCTTTGTAGGGTTTATCGATTCAAATTCAGCTCTTTTAGTTTTAATAAAGCTTTGGTAAGCGCGTAAGGCTTCCATATTGGGTTCACTAAGCGTTGTGGATTTGTAATCTAGCCGTTTTAATTTATTTGATAAACTTACTATCATAGAGACAATCGACTTAATTTCAGCATGTTGAAGCTTGTCCGCTGGGATTAATTTATCGATTTCTGAAATAGAAATAGCTAGCGGATCTGTTGAAGTAAAAATACGTTGAAATAAGGCCGATTTATCAGGATAAAAAGCGCAGTATCGGCCAGATTCTTTTGATATTTTATCTTTTAAATCTCTAATTTCACTCTCTAGAAGGTCTTGATTAATAGCTAATGCATCCTGGTAAATGGATACCATTTTGTGAAATTTTCTAAAATTTTCAAAAATGATAGGGGGTGCAAACTCAATTTTAAGTTGTGGTACAAGTTCAATGATTTCAGCTGAGGTAATAACAGTGGTTCTTTTTGGGGAAAAAGTGGTTAAAAATGCTTCCATTTTCGCGGGGTTGGCACTAATAAAAGCCTCTTTTTGATCATTTAACTGTTTGCTTAGTCTGTCGATATGACCCTTTAAAGAAACAGTAATTGTTGCAAACGCTTCCATAAACATAGGAATTTTTCTTAAATAAAAAGCAAATGTGGTTTTTTTGGCAGCTTTTAATAAAAGTTGAATCTCTGAAACTATATCCTCATGTTTGGATTGAGAAAAAATACAGTCGGTTAAATAGGTAAGTTCAGCAATTTCTCGATTGAGACCGCTTAAGTGTTTTTCTATTCTAAATAAGCTACTTTCAGCTTCAGAACTAAAGGAGGGTGAAAGCTCTCCATTTTCAGGACCAAATGGGTTAAAAAGAGCTGAATCATCTTCTTTATTTCCTGCACTATCAAAATTAAGAGGGTCTTTTAGAAGGGGTAGTTTTTGATGAAGAAGTTTTTGCAAACAGGAAAAAACATGGATTCTATAATAAATAAAATGTTTGGCAAGATGTTTATCGGCTTCGCTGTAAGAGGAGGTTGGTTTTGCAATCGTTGCAAGGGTTTCTGAACTATGTCGCTTAAACTTGGTAAAAGCTAAGGAATTGGTGAGATCAATAAGATTACTGCGAGCAGAATATTCTCCATGTTGTTTTAAAAGATCGACTCTTAATTGGTTGTTTTCTGGAAATAGGACGATGTGACAGGTGGGATCATCCCATTTACCGATATGCTGAATTTTAAGTCGTTTTCTGTCCTGTTGGGAGATTTGCCAACTGTGGATGACAAAACTTACATTAAAAAGATCGGATAAATAATGGGTAAAACGGAGTTGATGCTGACTTAAAGCTTCTTCATAGGCTTCTAAAGTCTCTGCAATTTGTACTAATTTAGCGACTGGAATCTGCGTTAGTCTCATTAAATAGGCGCCCTCAAGAGAGATAATTTCATCAGCGATACATTCAAAATGAGAAACGTGAGAGGCCCTTTTAGAAAAACTAAATCCTTCTAAAAATAAAGAGGCATTAGGGGTAAAAAGTTTAATTAGCTCTTGTTTAAAAACCTCAATCATTCTGGGTTTTAAGCTCTCTTTTTTAGCGATCCCTATCGGATCAACCTCAAAAGCACATAAAAGCTTAATAGGCTCTAAAGCTTCTATCCATTCCCCAATAACGGGGACATCGATATGGGCTCTTAGCTGTTTTTTAACTTTAGATAAAACCTGAGGAAGATTTTCTAATAAGAAGGAAAATTTCGTTAGGGGATTATATCCAAAAAAGGATTGTTTAGGCCCAAGTAATGGGACAAGAGGCGCAGGGGATAAATCACCGAGGGTAGCAAGGGTGGCTTTTACAGAGGCTTTTATAGAAGGATCGCTTAATTGTTCGATAAAATTTATTAAATTTAAGTCTTGCTCGATTCCCATTTTTTCATAAAATCCTGCGATAATGAGCCCTGTGAGAGTATCAAGAAAAGTATTGGGACCGTAAGAGGTAATACTGTCAACCACACTTTGGCCCTGAATTAAAGCTTCAAGAGTTGCGGCTATATGATCTTGAAAGGCCGGGAATCTTTTGGTGCTTTGGCAGGTAGCTAAATAGCTTGCTAACCTGTCATGAAGAGGGCAAATGGGATTGGAGCTATCTTCCAAAAGGACATACATAATGAATGCATAGGCAAGGCTTTTAGATCCTGTCTCTGAGGTTCTATAAAATTGTTGGTATCCCCACTTGTTTTTTAATTTTTCATAAATTTTATGGGTAATTTTAGTGCTTGAAAGCAGAGTTAAATAATCAGAAATTAAACAGGCTTTAGAAATTTTAGGTTTTAATCTTAACTGTTTAAGTAAAATCCCTTTTTCATAAGGGGTTTCTGCGGCTTTTTTGAAATTTCTATAAAAACTGAGCGATTTTGTGGGTCTATAGACGGCAGGTTCCAGTAAAATAGAACGAGGAGAGGCCAAGAAAGAAAGAACGTCTTGGGCTACATCTGAAACTGTGGAAACTGTTTGAGAAAGAGGTGTTGGTATAAAACTTGTTAAATAATTATATGCGGCATTTGCTGAAGATGAGATAGCAGAAAACATAGCCATAACCTCTGGTTTTCAAATTAAAAAAAGAGTGTAGATTAAATTTTTATTTTAGTCGAAATCAAACCTAGTTCAATTTATTATGGGACGATGAATACATCATTTTGTACCCAACATGTAAATTATGCCCGCGAAAGGGCCTTTGATTACTCCAGTTTTGTTCCTGTGACTCATTCAGCAATCGATGCTAGTTGTTACTTTAGAGATTTCATCGATTTTAACATGCAATCTAAAGCTTATACAGATTGTCATTTGTACCTTTTAATAAAGACAAAAAGAATAGAGAAGATTTATTTACCAAGAAATAAGGTATTTACCCCGCAATCCTTTCGCTTTCAGCTCAGTACAAATCAGCAGCAAAAAACACTACGTTATACTATCAATCAAAATATTATTGATTTATGCCAGAAATTATTTAGAGGCATCATTAATGTTTTTGCCCAAGAGGTAAAATATTCAGATTTTATTGAAGCAAGTTTGCATATAAGAATGACAGGATATAAACAAGTTTCAGTACGATCTGACATCTTAAATATTAAGTACGATACGATAAAAAAAAATAGCAGAAAAGCTTTTAATTATGTAACAGACTAAAGCTTACAGTTGTTTGTGAAAAAACTGTAAATCTTTAGGCTTTTTTGTATAACCCTTTAAGAAAGCTGTAGCCCATCATTATAGAAACCTCATTAGCTTTTATAAGAGCTTCTATTTTAGCAGCGATTTTTTTACCTTTATAATTGAGATAGGTCCTTGCTATTTTTTCTTGGTTTAAAGTCTCTTCAATTTCTTTTTTCGAACCATCAAATGCTGTGTAACAAAGAAGGGAGGATTTAGAATGAATAGCGGGTCTATTAAATCTTGCTATAAAAGCTTCAAAAGATTCTCCTTTTTTATTTAGCACTAAATCTTTGGCATGGCCTTGCTGATCACATGGAACTTGAACAGTTTTGCTCCAAGCGTAGGGTAGGGGAAATCTAAAATTGGTTCCGTCAAATTTAACGCTTAGAAAAGCCATAAGATTTGTAACTTTTTTGCTCCTTAAATCTCTTAAGGCATCTTTTAAAATTACAAGAGCATCAGTCCTACAGCCAATTTCGTCCGACTGTCTTATGGAATTAATATAAAAAATTTTTACTTTTTCATCTTTTAATTGGAGGGTACTTAAAGCCTCTAAGACATCAAGTATTGGAGAGTTCACGCTATCTAAAACAGCAATCTGAACTACACCTAGATCTGTTTTTAAACAGATTAAAGGTGTTACATGATGGTTTGTTTCAAGTCCAGTAGTTGCAATTACGCCCCAGGTAGTAAAATCTCCAGATATACCTCTGCCTAAAAGGGCATTATATAAAGATTCATAAGAGCCGCTGATTTGAATGGGTATAGAGTATTTACTATTATAGTATGAAGCCATAAGCATAAGCCCTTCATCGCTTGGGGCTGCAATCGTTTTCAGCTCTTCATCAACCCACTCAGTTTTGCTTAAATAAATACCTATTGGATCAGCTTCAGAAACAGCTGCTAATTTTTTTGAAAGGTGTTTTAAATTCGTGGTTAATTTTGCAACTTTACTCGCTTCATAAACTGAATAAAAAGGACAGACTTTCAAAGGGGCTTTAGGGGTAGTTTCAAGAACATCACCCTTTGGTGTAGGCTCAAGAGATAACTCATAGGAAGTTGAATGGCTTTCTGAAAATGCT
>CAIPRZ010000005.1 GCA_903867585.1 uncultured Chlamydiae bacterium | reverse complement strand
GGCAAGTTTGCCTTTAACCCCAAAACCCCAAAACCCCAAAACCCCTTATACACAAAGTCTAAATTAAATTAAATTTTATTCACCAAGGTCTTGTTTAGCCCAATACCTACTAGAATTATTAGTAGTTTGTTTCTAGTAAACCAGCTCGTCCCTCATTATTATTATTATTATTATTTGCTTAATATGGAAAGCCTCTACTTTCTCCATTCAGATTGAATGCAGACTCGGGATTAAAATTATGAAGAGTTTATGATTAATTTGCATTATTAACCAGTTTTTAATTATATTTGTTAGATAAAGATTATTAAATAACAAATTAAAGGAAGTATATGACCCCTATAAAAAAAGAATTACCCCTTGTACTTCTGCCTCTATCAATTAATAGACCTTTGACTCCCCATTCGGCGCCGTCACCCTCGTTTGAAGGATCTCCTAATTTAAAAGAGTTTCTTCGATTCTTAAAAGATCCAGCAGAAAGAAGCAAGCCCCAATGCCCTTTTTTACGCCTACGTACTCCTACGCCTCATATCGTAGTAGCTGATACTGTAGATGGCTTAATTAAGTAATAAGTTTCCCTCTATTCATTTCCTGCTGGGCTAATCGCCCACAGGCAATTGCACTATTCTTTTCAAAGTTATCTCTACAATATTTTCCTCTAATAAAAAGAAAACAGAACTATTTTTTTGAATAAATAATTTAAATTGAAAGTAAAACACCTTATTTTTAGAGTGTTGCCCTAATTATAATAAAATAAGGAAATGCAATGGCAGCGCCTGTTCATAGATCAATTACTCCTACAAATCAACCTATTATAGCTCACGCTCCGGTACCTGCTGAAGCTGAACGTGCTTTAGCTCAATTAAGAAAAAGCCTTGAAAAAGCCTCTATACCTGCAGTAAAAGCTGTTCTCCAAGTTAGAATTGATGATTTAATGAGACGTTTCCCAAATCTAAGATAAAATTTTCTATTGAATGCTTTTACAGCTACCAATCTTTGAAAATTTGCAATTAATCTATTTATTAAAAAAGGACATATTATGGATCCCATTCGCGTTACTACAACTCTAAAGCAACCTTTTGATACCCCAGCTCAAGCACCTGCTCCCGCTGATGCAAAAGAGGTTTTAGAAACCTTAAGAAATAGGCTTGCTTGTCATAAAACCGTTAAACAAGCCATGGTTATTAGAGCTAAAATTCAATGTATTTTAGAAATGTATCCCCATCTTAAATAAGATTTGTAAAATAGCCTTTTTAAATCTAAAAAGGCTATTTTTTAAGAAATAACAGCCAGTTTATTTTTCTCTTGAAGAGCCAGCTGACCACAGGCAGCCGCAATATCTTTACCCTTAGTGTATCTCCAAGTCACATTGATCCGATGCTTTTTAAGTTCGTCCCTAAAAGCTTCAATAACCTCTTTTTCAGGTCTTTTAAGCTTTAATCCTATGATGGGATTATAAGGGATAAGATTGACAGTACAAGGGTGTTTATCGACAAGTTTAGCCAGTTCCTGAGCATTTTCTAGTGAGTCGTTAATTCCTGCTAGGAGAGTATACTCATAGGTGATTTGCCTTTTTGTCTTTTTAGCAAAATAGAGCATGGCTTGCAAAATATCAGATAGTTCGTATTTACGGGCGAAAGGGATGATCTTTTTGCGTAGGTGTTGATTTGGGGCATGAAGAGATAAAACCAGTTGAAATTGCCTTTCCATATCCGCTACTTTTAAGATCTTATCAACAAGACCCACTGTTGATACGGTAATACGACGCTCGGAGATTCCTAGTCTTTCTTGTGATTTAATCAGATCAATCGCAGAAATAACCTCTTCGAAATTAGAAAGGGGCTCACCCATTCCCATGAATACGATTTGAGAAACAGGAGGCTCATTATGGCTTTTAAGATAACATTGAATAAAAGTTATCTGAGACTCTATTTCAAAGCGGGTCAAATGGCGAATAAGTCCCTCTTTACCAGAGGCACAAAAAGCGCATTTAGCAGGGCAGCCCACTTGGGAAGAGACACAAACTGTTCGACGCTCAAAAGAGCCGATAAGAACAGCTTCCACAAGCATCCCATCGTTAAGCTCGAATAAAAACTTTTTGGTTTCTAAATCGCTAGAATCTTCAATCTTTACAAGCTTTATAGGGAAAATAGAATACTTCGCTTTTAAGGCCTCTCTTAAGGCTTTTGGCATAGAACTCATTAAATCAAAATCAGACACACTTTGCTTAAAAACAAAATCAAAAAGAGATTTGGCATGGAATTTTGGAAACCCCAGCGTCTTTATTTCCTCTTCAAGAGTGATTAATGATTGTTCAATTAGGGACATAATAACCTTTTTCTTAAAGCCTTCATCCGGGATTGCTCAAGCTTAAGAGCTTGCAGCATTGTGTACTGAGATAAAGAGGCCTTGTTATGATCGTGTATTTCTTTTCTTATATTTTTATTTACCGTGTTTCTCAATTTAAGCTCAGAATGCCAAGTTAAAAAGCTTATATGTTGAGATAGGCCGATAACAAGCGGTTTGTGAAGGTTATCTATAAAAGCGCCCATACTAACCCAG
>CAIPRZ010000004.1 GCA_903867585.1 uncultured Chlamydiae bacterium | reverse complement strand
GCTTGCTTCATTTATATATTGATAAATTTTTAATTATAGGTTAATTAAAGTTTATTAAGATTTAATTAGTTTTTATATGCACTTTAAGTGGTTTGTATTACTAACTTCCATTAGTAGTTTTATTTATGCAGATTCTTTATCGCAAGAAGAGGCTCAAGGCATTTTAAAAACTTTTATTGATTTTCATGTGGATCAAAAAACGATTGATGAAAATCTTTACCGAAAAGTTAAAAAAAATTTTATCAGTCTATTTGATGTGGAAAAAAACTACCTTTTACAAAACGAGGTAGATGAGGCATCAAAATCAGCTTCAAAAGATATTCAGAAAAATATTGACAATCTAGAAAAGGGGAAATTCAATGGATGGCAGAAAGAGTTTTATACTTTTAAGTGTTCCGTGCAGCGTGCAAGAGGCCTTCGTAATGAGATTTACCGCCAGCTGTTATTGGAGTTACAGCGCCAGGAATCCAGTTTATCTCAAAACCAGCTCGTTTATGCCCGAGATCTTCAGGAACTAAGGCAGAGGTGGGTTAAAAAGATAAACCGCTTTCTATCCCAAGAGCTCCGTTATTTAGGCCTTCAGGAAGTTACAGCGGAGCAGAAGCTGACTATTTTCAATATCTTTGAAAAAAAAATGGAAAAGGTCGAAGAGCCTTTTTTGGCTAAAGATTATTATTCAGCATTTTTTGAGCATTTTTTGAAAGTGTTTGCAAAATCACTCGATTCTCATACCGCTTTTTTTACTAAAAGTGAGGGCTTAGAATTAAAAAAATCTTTAGAAAAGCAGTTTGAAGGGATAGGTCTTTCTCTTAGAGAGACCCTTTTTGGGGTCCTTGTAACCGATATTGTGATGAATGCACCCGCTTACTTAGCAGGTATTAGAAAAGGTGATCAATTATTAAAATTAAACGATCAACCGGTATCTGAAATGGCTTTTGATAGTATTTTAAAAAGCTTAGAGGGGCCTAAAGGGTCTGAGGTATCTTTGTCGCTAAAAAGAGGCCATGGTAATGAGATCTATCAGGTTAATGTAAAGCGGCAAACCGTGGTCTTATCCGATGGTCGTATTAGTAAATATTCAGTCCCTTGTGGCTTAGGCCATATTGGGGTAATTAAATTATCCTCTTTTTACGATAATAAAATGGGGTCTTCTTCAGAATTTGACCTTAAAGAGGCTATAGCCTCCTTAAACAAGCAACATGAACTTTTAGGGCTGATTTTAGACTTAAGGCAAAATAGCGGGGGGTTCTTATCCCAAGCGGTTAAAGTATCTGGGTTATTTATAAATACGGGGGTGATTGCTGTTTCCAGATATGCCCATGGCAGAGTGAGTTATTTAAGAGATTTAGACCCTCATCGCTATTTTGATGGTCCTTTAATTGTATTAACCTCAAAAGCTTCAGCTTCCGCTGCAGAGGTTGTTGCT
The DNA here is from genome assembly GCA_903867585.1 of uncultured Chlamydiae bacterium. GTDB lineage: Bacteria > Chlamydiota > Chlamydiia > Chlamydiales > Rhabdochlamydiaceae > CAIPRZ01. The sequence continues at coordinate 6,491 of CAIPRZ010000004.1, read as the reverse complement.
GGAGCTTTGCAAGATTACGGACGGGCTCTTGTGGTCGGAGATGATAGAACCTACGGCAAGGGAAGTATACAATATCAAAACGTAACCGACCCTAATGCTAAAAATTACTATAAAATTACAGTGGGTAGGTATTTTACCGTATCAGGTAAGACCACTCAAATCGATGGGGTAAAGGCCGATATCCATGTCCCATCTTTTTATCACCCTTTTAAAATTGGTGAGAGGTTTTTAGAAAATCCTTTAAGTGCAGATCGGATAGCTCCTCATTATATAGATCCACTTTTGGATATTGAAGAGCATAGGAAGGGGTGGTTTCAAAAAAATTACTTACCATTTTTACAAACTAAAGAAATCTTTTGGACAAAATTTTTGGCCTGTCTAAAGGTCAATAGCCAGCATCGAATTGATCATAGTAGGGCCTATCAACAATTTCTTGATGAGCCTTTTGATATGCAAAAAGGGCTTAAGGAGGATCTACCTCTTAAAGAGGCGATTGCCATTTTAAAAGATGCCCTTGTTTTAAATCAGAATGACACAAGCTCTTGCGCAAAAAGCAAATAAACCCCTATAGTTAGCTCGAACTTTTATTTACCGCGGCCAGATAGCTCAGTCGGTAGAGCAGAGGACTGAAAATCCTTGTGTCGCTGGTTCGATTCCGGTTCTGGCCATCTTAGGAGAAAGATTTAATTATCTTTCTCCTTTTTTTTTCTATAATCCAAAAAAAGTAGATCATTCAAATTGAGAACAGAAATAGTCTGGATTAAGGGCCGCTTCTAAAAAGCGTGCTTTGATTACTCTTCCTTCAGTATCTGGTATATTTACTGGTTTGGATTCCGATCCTGTAATTTCTATGGGATTTACAATAGTCCTTTCTGTTTGAGGATTTTTTTCAGCATTATCGTCAAAAAAAAGATAATTTCTTGAGGAATCGGAACGATAAGGGAACGGTTTGCCATAGAGGCCTTTTTCATCATGACCTTTTTTATGCCAAAAAGGGTAGCAATCTTGAACAAGCCAATAGGGATGAGAATCAAATAGATCTAGGATGGCTTTTGGATCTTTTAGGCTCGCGGAGGCTTTTTTATCTTCACCTAACAGTTCAAGGGTTAACTCCTCTTCCCCTTCAATTTCTATAAAACGGGCTTTTTGAGGGCTCATGGAGGGGTATTTTGTTTGAATAAGTTTTTCAACATGTTCAAGATCGGTGCCAAAAGTACGAAAAATAATCGTGTGTCCTTTTTTATTAATCAGATCAAGGGCTTTAAAAAAGGAAGGAAAAAAAATACTTTCTTTTAAGTTTGTAATTAACCTTTCATAAAGTGGTTTAACTTCTTCGCTTAAAGGGTGTTTTGTTTCGATAAGCCAAGGGACAAATCGATTAAATAAAAGATCTCGATTCATTTTTTGCTCTGAAGGAGGTCCAGGATAGAGATGGTTATGGACAAAATCAAAATAACTTAAAGGGGGTTTGCCTTCTATCCAGTTATGATGAATTTCTTTTGATATAAAATAGTTGACCGATTGTTCAAGATCTCTTCCCGAAGCAAGATCTCCAAACATTATGGTGCCATTAAGATCAAAGTGAATAGTTAAAGGTTTTATGCTCATAGGGACCTGTGATTTTTATTCTGTAAGTTCTTAATTTTTCTTAAGCCTAAAATCAGTTTAGTTTTTTTACCCAACCAACAATTCCAAAGAGGCTTTTGTGATATTTTTTAGCTTTAAAGCAATCGTGCGTTAATTAGAGCAAAGCTTCTTGTTTTTTTACTAAAATAAAATCGTATAAGGGCTGCTAAATTTTCTTTGGTTTACAAATAAAAAATTTCTCCCTATCAGAAAAGAAAGAAGAAATTTTTTAAGGAGCCCTATTATGAAAATTTTCATGGCCATTTCCGTATTAAGCACAAGTTATTTGCTTGCTAATATGAATTCAAAACCATCACCTAAAGATCGTCCTTACGACTATGATCTTTTTTCTAAAGATCGCGAATGTGAATACATTGAACTAGAAGGTCTTTGTTTAAAGATGCTCAATAATGTTCAAATAGGTGCAGTTAGTAGCACGCCGAATAATTTTAGTAGTGGTGCTTCAGATCCTAGTGCCAAGTTGGACACGGTTAACATTAACTTTCTTTGGCAGCCCGGTTTTCGAGTAACAGTCGGTTATTTCAATGCCCCTAAATACTGGGAAGTGATGGGGCAGTATACCTGGTTTCAGGATAAAGGGAATAAAACTGTAACAAGTCCTAACGCTAGTGAAGATTATCTATCCCTAGGAGGTTACTATCCTCTAGAGCCTGCAGCCACTTCAGGCCATTTAACTAAAATTACAGGCTACTCTAATCTTTATTACAATGATGCAAGTGTTCTAGCTACCCGGAATTGGTATCCAAACGCCCACTTAAGAATGAGAATTTATGGGGGATTAACCTCACTTTGGACTCATCAAACCACCAATGTTTACAATACCTTTAGTATCGCTACAAATACCCTTAATTATGCTTATCGTACTAAATACTGGGGTGTTGGATTTAAAATGGGAACAGGAGCTGATTGGTACTGGGGTAAAGATTTTTATCTAACTGGTAAAGTCTTTTGGTCCATCGTAACAGGGCGTTGGAATACAAGTACCACAGTAAGCTCTGGGGGAGCTATGCTGTATCAACCCACAGACCATTACTATTTGGCAACGCAGAATTTCCAATTTATTTTTGGACCCTCGTATCAAAAATCTTATGAAAAACAGCGTCTTGAAATTTTTGTAGGTTATGAGTTCAATACTTGGCTTGATGCGTTAACAACGTATAATTATAACGCTCCAACAGAGGCCTCTTCATGGACAAATCCACAGTCTTTTTATCAAGACCTTGTGTTAACTGGGGTTAATATCCGTCTAACGCTTGATTTTTAAAATTTAAAATTTGATAGGCCCCAAAAGTTTTTTGGGGCTTTTTTTCTAAATCCTTCCCTTACTGTCTTGTTTTCTACCTAGAGTCGCTGCTAAACTTATAAGTCAAAAAACTTAAAAAAAATTATTTTATGAAGCGATATCTTTCTAAAGAGGCCCCTTCGCATGTGGGTGCTAAAATCACACTACGCGGCTGGATTAATAATACAAGAGCTCTTGGTAAACTTTTATTTCTCATTTTAAGAGATCGATCGGGATTTATTCAGGTGATCATTGAAGATAAAGAGCTGATTAAAAAAATCCATGAGGTGCAAGTAGGAAGCATTATAAAAGTAACCGGTCTTGTTCAAGAATCCTCTCAAACCGAGCTTGGTGTTGAAATTGTGGATCCTCAAATTGTGATCGAAGTGCCGATTAAAGAAGCTCCTACAATTGAGTATAATAAACCTCAAATCCCCTCAGATTTAGAGCACATTTTAGATCATAGACCGATTTCTTTACGCAATAGAGAGCTTCAAGCGATTTTTACCATTCAAGCTGAAATCGCCCATAGCTTTAGAATTTATATGCACGATGTTGTAGGGGCTAAAGAATATTTTGGACCCTGTTTAATTGGAGCCTCCTCAGAAGGGGGTGCTGAATTTTTCTCGGTTGATTATTTTGGTCATACCGCCTCCCTTGCCCAAAGCTCCCAGCTTTACAAGCAGATGATGGTGGGGGTTAATGAGCGTGTATTTGCTCTTATGCCCTTTTTTAGAGCAGAACCATCTCACACCACACGCCATTTAACTGAAGGAAAACAGCTAGAATTTGAGATGGGTTTTTTCGAGTCCTGGCATGAAATTATGGATGTCGAAGAGGGGCTAATGAAACATGTGGTAGCTCATCTTGAAAAAGCGTGCGCTTTTGAAATTAAAACCCTTGGTATTCAACTTGCCAAAGCGCCGCTTAATGTCCCTTTCCCAAGAGTTACCTTTGCAGAAGCTCAAGACATCTATTTCCAAAGAACCGGTCAGGATGAAAGGCTTGAGCCCGATTTAAGTCCTGCTTGTGAAAGAGAACTTTGTAAATATGCCAGAGAAAAGCATGGATGCGATTTTATTTTTGTAACCGATTGGAAGACCTCTAAACGCCCTTTTTATGCCTATGCCAATGATCAACATCCAGAAATCTCTAATACTTTCGATCTTCTTTGCAATGGACTTGAAATCACCTCTGGAGGTCAGCGAAGACATACGTATGATTCTGTGGTCGAGGGGCTCCTTGCTAAACAGATGCATCCAGAAGAGTTTGTTGATTACTTAAGTATTTTTAAATTTGGCATGCCTGTGCACGGAGGATTTGGAGTAGGTCTAGAAAGACTTACCATGACTTTGCTGTCATTGAAAAATATCCGTGAAGCCTCACTATTCCCTTCGGATCCAAAACGGATTGCCTCAAATAAAATAAAAGCTAAAGTGGTTTTTGGAGCTGAAAATCTCCGCTCAGAAATTATCCACCTATTAAAAAAGCAGGATTTTATTTATGAACATCTAGTTCACGCGCCAACACCCACGTCTGAAGATTCAGCAAGTGTTAGAAATACGGCTTTAGATGAAGGGGTAAAAGCTCTTATCTTACGTGGAAAAAACTCCAAGAAAAATTATCAGTTCAATATTCCAGCTCACTTAAAACTCGATATGAAAGCTGTGGCAGAACTTGTTGGAGAAAAATGTGAATTTGAAGATCCGGCGATCATTTTAGAAAGATATGGATTAATTATTGGGGGGATTCCTCCTTTCGGATCTTTATTAGGTCTTGATACCTATTTTGATCACTATATCGAATCTAAAGATAATATCGCTTTTAACTGCGGCCTTGCGACCGAATCTATCGTCATGAAAGCCGATGATCTTATCCGTATCGTCAACCCAAAATTAGCAAGTTTTACTAAAACTTAAAAGCCCCTTTGAAGGGGCTTTTTTTAAATTTACGCCGATGTAAATAGCCTTTTAAGCTTATCTAGAAATGAACCTCTTTGAGGGGAGTTGTGGGCTCCTTCTGTGTCTGCAAATTCTTTAAGCAGCGCTTTTTGTTTGTCGTTAAGACCAACAGGAGTTTCCACCACAACTTTTACAAGCATATCGCCTCGACCGTGACCGTGAACATTAGGAGCTCCTTCACCACGGATTTTAATCGTTTTACCCGATTGGATCCCTTCAGGAATTGGAAGCTTACAAACACCACCCATTGGGGTTGGTAATTCTTTTTTACAACCAAGGGCCGCTTCTGTAAAAGTAATAGGGAATTCTACGTGAACGTTGTCATCTTGACGCACAAAGAACGAATGGGGTTCTACTTGAATAAAAACAAATAAATCGCCATTGGGTCCATGATCTTCCCCCGCATCGCCGTGGCCTGCCATTCTTAGACGCATGCCATTGTCGATACCAGCTGGTACTTTAATTTTAATATTTTGTTTTTGTTTAACACGGCCAACACCTCTACAAGCTGAGCAAGGATCGGTGATCACCTGTCCACGACCGCTACAAGTGTGGCAAGGAGAACTCATGCTAAAAAAGCCCCGTGTCTGATGAACTTGACCTTTTCCACGGCAGGTAGAGCAAGTTTTAAGGCTGGTAGGTTTTGCAGCCCCACTTCCTCGGCAACTACTGCAATGAACAAAGTTATTTAAAATAACCTCTTTTTCGATCCCTCGCATCGACTCTTCAAAGCTGACGCTTAAATTCATCTTTTTGCTAGCACCAGGTCTTGGGCCTGTATCGTGGCCGCTATCGCCACCAAAAATACTTTCAAAGATAGAATCGCCGCCGCCGCCAAAAGCGCCCATAAACGTTCTTAAAGCTTCGTCCATATTAGCAAATCCACCAGGACCGCCACCACCCATACCGCCCATGCCACCACCGCGGACAGCTTCAGCACCATACTGATCATAAACTTGACGTTTTTTTTCATCAGAAAGGACCTCGTAGGCTTCAGAGACGTCTTTAAATTTCTTTTCAGCCGTTTTATCTCCAGGGTTTTTATCGGGATGGTATTTGACAGCCCCTTTGCGATACGCTTTTTTGATTTCTTCGGGGGAGCTATTACGGGAAATACCTAAAACTTCATAAAAATCGGTCATAAAAATAAAAGGAGGTTTGGATTGTTTTTTAAGACAAGGCTACCAATTTCTTAAAAAATGTTCAAGAAAATTGGCAGCTAAGTAAGTTGAGTGCTAAAATTAGATATTAGAGCGGAAAGATTTAACTTTTTTGTATTTTAAAGCAGCTTTAGATTTAGCGCGGCTTTTTACAGAGGGTTTGTCATAAAAGCGGTGAGCTTTAGCGGCCTTCATTACGCCTTCTTTGTCTAGTTTCTTTTTTAATGCTCTAAGAGCTTTATCAAGTGGCTCGCCAGTTCTAACTTTAACGCTTGTCATGAATGTCTTATCCTCAAAAAAGTATAAATAATTTTATTAAAAAATTCGTTCTAATTTTACACAATAGCGATTTTATTTAGCAAGCATGGCCTTAGGAAACTCTTAGCTTGGAGCATTTAAAGCTGTTAAAGAAAAATTAAATGATACAAAAAACCCCTAGGC
>CAIPRZ010000003.1 GCA_903867585.1 uncultured Chlamydiae bacterium | reverse complement strand
GGTGAGGTGACGGTTGAGAACTTATTGAGTGGAAGCGAAGCTTCGACGTCGGTTGCTGCGAAGGTTCAAAAAACGGAAATAACAACAACGATATGAGACTTGGGATAAAAAGAAGACGTAGATACACTTCACATATGATGTAGGATAAGAACTACAACCATCTATAACTTCTCAAATACAAATAATAAGATATATCTCCAAAATATCACGTGAAAGTTTCTCTATATATTGAAAATTAACCTGTCGAAATTGAAAAGAAAATCAAATATACTCGACTAGGGCACTCCAGAGTCCACTGTACCTATGGAAATAGCGTTGATAAACAGCTGCGTCCTATCAATTCTTGAAAAGCACTTGAGATCTTTCATCCGTCGCACTTGGAATGCAGTGGGAAATTTCGACATGTTATAAGGCCTATTTTGTACAAAATTGTTCTTCCAAAGTGCTTTTTAGCGAAGATGAGGGTATGGTTTTAGAGGGTTTTTTTGATACCAATCTCGATCAGCCCCTTAAAGTCAGCTCAAAAATGGCAAGATTTCATATCAAACTGGATTATCTTAAGCCTCCACTCCAAAAGTTTATCTTGAATCCTTATGTAAAATTAGCGGATCAAAATTTAAAAATTGAACAGCTTATTGTTTTTGCTGGGAAGACCCCAGGTTTAATTTTTGGCGGAATGTATGCCCCATTTGATTCACCTATTAGTCACGCCCATATTCAATCGATAAAACAGCTTTATGATTTAATTATTCCAGAACCCTTATTTGGCTCTTTTATCGAAACCTCTTTAGTTGAGATGGCCCGTTATGCCACCTTAGAGCCAGAAGATATTTTCTCTCAGTTTCCAACATTACCCGTATCGTCTGAACCTAAAGCGATTTGTGAACTTGTTTATCTTAATGGGGAGTTAGAGGCGGAACTTAAATTTAATTATTCAGATAGAAAAATCCCTGCTATTTTCTCAAAACTTGAATATACCGATATCGAATCGTTTATTCAGCCATGCGGTATCATTTCTCGCGATCTGGTCTCTGAAAGAAGACTTTTAGAAGATCTTTTCCAAGATTTTTTATTTAACGACCAATCAGGCATTTATTTTACAAAATCTGAAAAGAAAATTGTCGAATTTATGACCGATGTCATTCCTCGTAATAAATCTCGGGTGGAGTTTAATTGCCCTGAAAATTTACTCAATCAGTTTATCTATGATAATACCGAATTTTCTCTGTTTTTTGACAAATCAGAAAGAGTGGATGTTTACCAGATAAATCTTCAAGTTAATGGCCCTCTCAAAGGGGTAAGAGTTGATACTTTGTGGGACTGTATCGCATCAAGAAGGGGCTATATTGAGTTAGCTTCAAAAAATCCAAAAGGGAAAAAACCGGATAAAATCTTAGTTCTAGATATTGATAAACTAGCTCCTATTGTTCATTTGTTTGATGAACTTGGTATTGAACTTTTAGAAACTGCTATCTTAGATAAACCTTTGTGGAGTTTAGGAAGTTTAGACCAAGATCTTCTCAACGATTTACCGATTAAATTTGAAATTTCGGATCGCTTAAAAGAGATCAGAGAACAAATTTTGGGTCAAAAACAGATTCAAGCCTCTCCCGTACCTGAGGTGATTAAAGCGCAGCTGCGCTCCTACCAAGTAGAAGGGGTGAATTGGATTGAAAGAGTCAGGAAAATGCATTTAGCAGGCATTTTAGCTGACGACATGGGTCTTGGTAAAACTCTGCAAGCTATTGTAGCTATATCGCAGCTTCTCATGACAGAAGGGGGACAAGCGTTAATTGTTTGTCCAACATCCCTGTTATATAACTGGAAAGAGGAGCTTAATAAATTTAATCCAAAACTTAAGCCTCTTGTTGTTGATGGGGTTCCTCAAAATAGAAAAAAATTGATCGATTCTATTGGGGATTTTGATGTGATCATTACCTCCTATACTCTTTTACAAAAAGATTTAGAGGCTTATCAAAATACCTGCTTTAAGTATGTGGTTCTTGATGAGGCTCAGCATATTAAAAATCGGGGCACTCGTAATGCTAAAAGCGTAAAATCGGTAAGAGGAGAGTTCCGTTTAATTTTATCTGGAACGCCTATTGAAAACGCTCTTGAAGAGTTATGGAGTCTATTTGATTTCCTTATGCCAGGATTTTTATCAAGTTATGAACGTTTTATTGAAAAATATATCAGACCTCAAGGTGCCCAGCTTACTAAGAATTTAGAATACCTTAAAAAGAAAGTGGCCCCTTTTATCCTTCGCCGTATGAAGTCCGATGTGTTACAAGATTTGCCTCCTGTTTCTGAAATTGTTTACCATTGCCAATTAACACCGACGCAAATGGAGCTTTATAAATCCTATGCCCAATCAGCCCGTGATGAGTTAACCAAGCTTGTAGCTAAAGAAGGGTTTGATAGAGTCCATATTCATGTGCTTGCTACCTTAACAAGGCTTAAACAAATTTGCTGCCACCCAGCAATTTTTGCTAAAGAAGATGTAGCTCCAGGCGATTCAGCCAAATATGACATGCTATTAGATTTACTTGAAAATCTCATCGATGCTAATAGAAAAACCGTTATCTTTTCTCAGTACACGAAGATGTTAAAAATCTTAAAAGATGATTTAGAGAAAAAAGGCGTTAAAATCTCTTATCTTGATGGATCAAGTAAAAATCGGTTAGAGACTGTTAAAACCTTTAACGAAGATGCTTCGATTAAAATTTTCTTAGTGTCTTTAAAAGCTGGTGGTACAGGTCTTAATCTTGTGGGAGCTGATACGGTAATTCACTACGACATGTGGTGGAATCCAGCCGTTCAGGCTCAAGCCACTGACCGGGTACATCGCATGGGTCAAAAATCAAGTGTCTCCTCGTATAAACTAATTACGCTTGGAACTATTGAAGAAAAAATAGCAGAGATGCAACAAAGGAAAAAAGGTCTCGTCAAGAAAGTAGTCAGCTGCGATGATGAGGCCATGACTAAGCTGACATGGGAAGACGTGCTTGAGCTTTTGAAAACATAGATGTCAGCATATGATATATAGGTAAATTTTTTATGGCAAATTATACTGAGCTTCTCAAACAATTAAGAACCTACTCTAAAGATCTGAACTCTCGACTAAAAAAAGTGTCGGGGCTTTTTTCTGCAGACATTGGTATAGACTTAGGTACAGCTAATACTCTGGTCTTTGTAAGAGGTAAGGGAATTGTTCTTGCAGAACCTTCTGTTGTAGCTGTAGATCCAGCAACCGGTGAAGTTCTTGCTGTTGGTCATAAAGCTAAAGCGATGCTTGGTAAAACACCTCGTAAAATTCATGCTGTACGACCTATGAAAGATGGGGTAATTGCAGATTTTGAAATCGCTGAAGGGATGCTCAAAGAGCTCATTAAACGGGTCAGTCCTCAAAGATCTTTTTTCCGTCCACGCATTCTTATAGCTGTTCCTTCTGGAATTACAGGCGTTGAAAAACGGGCTGTGGAAGATTCAGCATTGAGAGCAGGCGCACAAGAGGTTATTTTGATTGAAGAGCCGATGGCTGCAGCTATTGGAGTTGATCTTCCTGTTCATGAGCCAGCTGCTAACATGATTATCGATATCGGTGGTGGTACTACAGAAATTGCTATTATTTCTTTAGGTGGTATTGTCGAATCTCGCTCTTTAAGAATCGCAGGGGATGAGTTTGATGATTGTATCATTAACTATATGAGACGAACCTACAATCTAATGATCGGACCGCGAACTGCTGAAGATATAAAAATAACGATAGGCTCCGCCTATCCTTTAGGAGAGCAAGAATTAGAAATGGAAGTGCGCGGTCGTGACCAGGTAGCAGGATTGCCTGTCACTCGCCGAATCAATTCAGTAGAAATTAGAGAATGTCTTGCAGAGCCCATTCAATCCATTATCGAAAGTGTAAAATTGGCTCTAGAAAAATGTCCTCCTGAGCTTGCCGCTGATCTTGTTGAAAGGGGAATGGTATTAGCAGGTGGTGGTGCTTTGATTAAAGGTATTGATAAAGCGCTCATTAAAGCGACTGGCCTTCCTGTAATTATTGCTCCAAATCCGCTTCTTGCGGTCTGCCTTGGAACAGGAAAAGCGTTAGAGTATCTTGATAAATTCAAAAAATCTAAAGCGGTAAAAGCAGGCGCTTAAATTTTAATTTTAAATTGACTAATTCCTAGTGCTAGGTTATGCAAGCTTTAAAAGTTTGTATAGTATGATTCCTGAAATTTTAAAAAAGTATCCAACGCTCTATAAATGGGTAGAATCGGTTGTCCATTTAACAAAACCTGATAAAGTTTCTATTTTTTTAGACCCTATAAAAGACGATGAGCATTACACCCAAATTCTTATCAAAAATAAGGTCTTAATCCCTTTAAACAATCCAGATTGTTACTACATTACAACCGATCCTGATGATACTGCAAGAGTTGAAGAGTCCACTTTCATATGTACAGAGACTAAAGAGCAGGCAGGGATTACTAATAATTGGAAAGATCCTCATGAAATGAAAGAGCATCTTAAAAAGCTTTTTTCTGGCTGTATGGAAGGAAGAGAGATGATCATTATTCCCTATTGCATGGGGCCACTTGATTCACCATATAAAGTGATTGGGGTGGAAATTACCGATTCAATGTATGTGGCCATTAGCATGAGGCGAATGGCTCGATGTGGAAGTGAGGTGTTAGAACTTTTAAAAAACCATCCTTATGTTCCAGGTCTTCATTCCGTTGGCGTCCCATTAAAGAAAGGGCAGAAAGATCGGCACTGGCCCTGCAATCCTAAAGAGCGAATTATTGCCCATTTTCCAAAAAGCTATGAGATTTTTTCTTATGGAAGTGGTTATGGCGGAAATGCCCTTCTTGGTAAAAAATGTTTAGCTTTAAGAATGGCTTCCTACATGGGATACGAAAAAGGATTTTTAGCTGAACACATGCTTATCATGGGACTGACCAATCCGCAGGGAGAGAAAAAATATATTCTAGCCTCTTTCCCAAGTTCTTGCGGTAAAACCAATCTTGCTATGCTAGAGCCTCTTATCCCTGGTTGGAAAGTGACTATAGTGGGAGATGACATTGCCTGGATACATATCGATAAAGAGGGCAATTGGCGAGCCATTAATCCTGAATTTGGTTTTTT
>CAIPRZ010000002.1 GCA_903867585.1 uncultured Chlamydiae bacterium | reverse complement strand
TTTTTATCGGGTAAAGGGCGTTAATGGCAAAATCTTGGCATACCGCATCGCATTTAAGACTTTCTACAAGGGCTCTTGCTAAAAAGTAATTAGTTGAAGTTACAAAATAGAGCCAATAGGACGAAAGACGAGTAGAGAAAAATGGGACTGGAATAATATAGCGTCTAAGCTTTCTAATATGGGCAAATTCCAGCATCATTTGCCTGTAGGTGAAGATTTGCGGTCCACCTATATCAAATGACCTATTATAGGTTCTTTTATCACCAAGCACGCTTTTTAGATAAAAAATCACATCTAGTATGGAAATGGGCTGGCATTTATTTTTAGTCCATTTCGGAGCGATCATGATTGGCAATTTTTCAACAAGATCACGAATGATCTCAAAAGAGGCCGATCCAGAGCCGATAATAATGGCTGCTCTTAAAGTTGTGAGCGCACATTTAGAAGTGGTAAGAATCTGTTCCACATGAAAGCGGGAACGAAGATGAGTGGATAAATGATACGATGGGACAATCCCTGATAAATAAATGATCTGTTTTGCGTTTGTATTGTTGATAAGTTTTACAAAATTTTTTGCTGCCTCTTGCTCAAAAGTGGCAAAATCCCCTTTTTGACTCATGTTATGAACAAGAAAATAGGCTGCATCTATATCTTTAGGAAAAGGGCTAACCTCTGAGGAAACAAGATCTATAATATGATAAGCCACTTTTGGCTGAGGAATATAAAACTGCTCTTTTGTTCTGACACAAAGCACAAGATCGTGGCCGGCATCTAAAAGTCCGTAAACAAGACGCTTACCAATGTAGCCTGTGGATCCTGCAATAAGAATTTTCATAAATAAAAAAAGGGAAGTTTAACCTTCCCTTTTGTGTAGCTTTTTTTTTATATAAAAAAAACTATTTTCTGCGCTTTACAAGCGATGTCCACTGTAGACCATGGTAAAGAGCTGAGATACCAACTAATGTGTAAATTAGACGTGTAAATCCACTCATTTTTCCAAATAATGTAGCAACTAAATCAAAGTCAGCAACACCAACTAATCCCCAGTTTAATCCACCAACAATTAGTAATAACACTGCAAGTGTGTCTAGTAGTTTCATAAAAAACTCCAAATATTTAAGGCTTTTTGCCTAACTTTGTATATAAATTGAATCCTAAATTAATTAAAACATTTTTTACATACATGGATTATTTGGATCTTCTGTGTAGATCAAATTAAACGCAGGTGGTTTTTGAGTTTTAATGTCTTTTCGGACAACTTTTCCATCTTGAATAAAAAAGCTATAGTAATTTTCTGCCACTTTACAATTACCCATGGCCAGTCTTTCAATATAGATATACTCTTCTTCACCTTGGTGTTGCTTGATTTCTATAGGACTGCCACATTGAGATTTCAAATCTTCTACACTAGTTCCGATAGCTACATCATTAAAAGATTCTAAATTCATAGGCTTTCCTGAAGAACACGCAGAAAATAGGATAAGAAATAGTCCCATGAGTAGTTTTTTTATACGCTGTTTTTTTTCCATATTTTACCTGTAATATATGTTCGATAATCATCATCAGAGGCGTATTCTCCACGCATTAAATACTGATCAGGATTTTGTTTTTCATAAAATTCAAATCCTTGGAAATGGACCTGGGGCTGATTAAATTCCCAACCGATAATATTTGGATTTACAACACCGGTTCCTTGAACTTTCCCAACTGTATTATTTTCTAAAACAATGTCAATATTATTAAGATCAGCTGTAGCAAAGGTAAAATGATTAATCATCATCTCATTAATCCCTTTGATTTGGACCTCTTGAATAACTTCAATCATCCCCGAAGCATCTTTTGGTTGAGGTTTCCACCTGGTCACAAAATGAAGCGGTTCTTCACTCATACTTAAGCGAATAGTCCCCTCTCCAATCCATTCATCAGTCGAAAAAATAAAATGTTGATTCATGAAAATAAATACCTTCTTGTATAAATACTTTGCAAAATGCCCAAAGCGCTCATCGTTGAGAGCACAGAGGACCCCCCGTAAGAAACCATTACCAGAGGAACTCCTGTAATTGGCAAAAACCCACTCATCATACCAATATTAACAAATACGTGCATGGCTAAGGTGACCGTGATACCAAAAGAGAGAAACCTACCAAAGGGATCTTTAGCCAATTGTGTCACTTTTAATCCCAATTGAAAAAGAATAAAAAAAAGAGTTAATAAAATAAAAGTTCCTAAAAGGCCATACTCTTCAGCGTAAGCTGCAAAAACAGAATCAGTGTGTGCTGCAGGCAACCATCCCCCACCTGTAAATTCTGACTGCTTAAATCCAGACCCTGTGATTTTACCAAGGGCAATCGCCATTTGTGAGGCGTTTTGATGATAGGTGTGAGGATTGAGTCTTTCATATTGGTAATCTTTTAAAAAAATAGTCACAAAAGGTTTCATCGTTTCATGAGATAAAATTTTCATGAACATAAGTGCTATAAAAACAAATCCGCTAATTGCAAGTCCCGATAGCATCCGAATAAGCTTTTTATTAGCATCAGCTAAATAAAATAAGCCAAGGGCTATTGGAAATAAAACAAGCGCTGTCCCTAAATCTGGCTGCTTAAGGATCATAATAAAAGGTATTAGCACAATTAAAGAGGCCTTAAGTAAACCTTTTTGCTGTTTAATTTGATCCGTTGCCTCGCTTAAATAACGGCTAAGCGCGATCACAACAATGAGCTTAGCATATTCAGAAGGCTGAAAAGTAAAATTAAGAACAGGGATTTTATACCAACGCTGTACATTTTGAATGGGGCCTGTAAAAAATAATCCAAAAAGCAAAATAAGCATGATTAGATATAAGAACGGGCTTATCTTTTTTAGAAATCTATAATCGAGTCCTGAAAAAAAAATGTAGACCCCACCTCCCAGAAAAAACCATTTTATCTGTGAACGGACGTAAGGAGTGAGAAAAAGATTATTTTCAAGTGAAGTGGTTGAAGCAATCACAAGAAGGGAAATTCCCATTAATAATACGATGACTAGAAGCTGGGCTTTATCCATTTTGGAAAAAATTTTGTAATCCCAAATCATCACAATCCCACTCTAGAGTTTTTTAGCTGTATACCTGATCTTTTAATAAATAACATGAAAGAATTCATATTTATTTCGGGATTTGATTAGATAAAAAAAATATTAAAAGGTGTTATGGAACTTCAAAGGGGCCTTTCTCATCGTCATGTCAATCTCATTGCCATGGGTGGTATTATTGGTTCGTCCTATTTTTTAGGAACAGGCCTTATCTTAAATCAGATTGGTCCAGGGGCTTTTATAGCCTATCTTCTAGGTGGCATTATCACCTTTTTAACGATGGCCTGCCTTGCAGAACTTACACTCGGTATGGGTCAGCATGGGTCTTTTATCTTGTATGCAAATAAACTGATCTCTCCTCATTTTGCAACCGCTGTTGGTTGGTCCTACTGGATTTCTTGGATTGTCTATGTCCCTTCTGAATGTGTGGCCGCTGGGATTATTATGAACCATTTTTTACCCGCTCTTCCTATTTTTGGTTGGGCTGCTATTTTTGGCGGAGTGATTACCTTTGTAAATCTTTTGCATATTAAGTTTTTTGGGGAACTGGAATTTTGGCTAGCTCTCATTAAAATTGCTCTTCTTGTGGGCTTTTCCCTTTTAGCCATTGGTATTTTAACAGGCCTTATTGGGCATGGACAGCTCCCTTCTACTGACAAAGATTTTTTCAATCTGGGAAGTTTATTTCCAAATGGAACAGCTATTTTGCTTTTAAATATGGTGATTCTTCTTTCTAATTTCCAAGGCTCCGAAATTATAGGCCTCTCCGCTGCAGAAAGTAAAAATCCAGAAGTTGTAATCCCCAAATCATTAAAGCAAATTGCATTGAGAATTGCGTTTTTATATTTAATTCCAACCCTATTACTCAGTCTCATTTTCCCCTGGCAAAATGCAGATCTTAAACAATCGGTTTTTTCAGTAGCTCTTGAAAACTTTGGATTTAAAAAATTTGGTCAAATTTTTTCATTTTTGATTATAGCAGGCGCTTTATCAAGTGCCAACTCTGGTCTTTACGCCACTATAAGATCGATGTATTCGCTAAGCATTCAAGGATTCGCACCTAAAAAATTAAGCTTAGTGACAAGTAAAGGGGTGCCAATTAATGCTACCTTACTAACTCTTGGCATGATGTGGATAATGCTGCTTCTTGCCTATATTTTTTCCTCACACAACGTCTATGCCAACTTACTTGCTATTTCAGGGTTCACAGGATCTATTTGTTGGATATCAATTTGTATTTGTCAGCTTAAATATCGTAAAACTTTAGAAAAGGCTCCTCCTTATCAAATTCCTTGGTATCCCTATTTGACCCAACTTGCTATTGCCTTACAATTAATCTGTCTTTTAGTTGTTATTTTCAGCCCCTCATTACGCATCTCTTTTTATTTTGGAGCCCCTTGTGTTCTTTTACCCATGCTCTGGTATTACATTCATAATCGCTATAAAATGAAAATGAAGTAACATAGAGGTTAAACATTAATTATTTACTAAATCTATGCTAGAGAACATAAAGTTTCATTTTTATGACTCCCTATTATCGACTCAAGAGCAAGCCAAAAAACTTTCTTTAGACTCTGATAAACTTCATGTGATAATCGCTTTTGAGCAAACAGGAGGTAGAGGCACTTTTGGTAAACAGTGGATCTCTCCTAAAAATTGTGGTCTATATGTAACTTTTGCTTATAAAGTCCCAACCCATTTTCAAACCTCTTCCCTATCCCATTTAAGTGCCACAGCGGCCTGCATGGCAATTGAACCTATCCATCCCCAAATCAAATGGCCCAATGACATTTTAGTGGATGAAAAAAAAATTGGAGGCGTTATCACAGAAGTTCATGACTCTTGTATTTATGCCGGTATTGGTTTGAATATAAAAAAATCAGCTAGTGTTGAAAATGTGAAGGAGCAATTAACAACCTCTTATGATCACTACGCAAATCCCCCATCAATCGAGGATTTAGCCCATGTGCTAGCTGATCACTATCTCAAACTTGTTCAACTTTGGGAAAAAGGGGGTTTTGAAAAGATTAAACCGATCTATAATCGTTATTTCACTCTAATTAATAAGAATGTGATTATTAATACCCCCGGCGGGCTTATTAAAGGACTTCTTTTAGATTTCACATCCCAAGGTTATCCTATATTACAAGTAGGGCTAGAAAAGCATATTGTATCCCATCTACAGCATATAACCCCCGATGAAAGTCAATAATTAAATTATACAAAAATCTAATAATCAGACGGTAAAGCTTTTATACTGATAAACCTGTTTATAAACCTTCCAAACTTTACTTAAGCCTGGATGATTTCATGTAGTGACTAAGAGCTTAAGTTAGCATTTAGCCAAGAACTATCGGGGATGACGCTTAAACCGGGGAAAACACGTCTTCTTAATGTTTCTTGAATAGCATTAAGAGTAGAGCCGGTTGAAGAGTGACACGTTGTACAAGCGCCTTTATAACCGATTGTTAAAAATAGGCCCTCTTTTAAACTGACAATTTCAACTCCACCGTCATCAAGCTCAATGTAGGGTCTAATCTCTTCTGCGATCACCTTTTCTAAAATAGAAAGCTGGGTAGGCAACTCAAGCTTTAACCAATTATCAACCTCATGTGTTGATAACTCTTCATCAATGGGAGTAACAAGTTCTGCTTCTTCAACTTTAATTTCTTGGCATTGCAAAGTGGCTTCTTCAAGGGCAAACAAACAAAGATTGATAGCTTCATTAAAACAAGTTGGCAGAGGATATTTACACTCTTTTTTAAGACGAGCTTCAATAAGGCTTGAGGATATTTTTGAGGCTTTTGTGTAGCTTTTTAAAATAACAAGATCCGCAATCGCTTCTAATACAAAATAAAATATACTTCTTCCAAAAACCTGAAATCTTACATCAGCGATTACCCCATCTTCGCAATCAACAAGAAGATGAAGTTTAATGGACTCATTCTTTTGATTGGTTTCAAAACCAGTAACTGCCAGCATCTGTTTTTTTTCAGCCTCTAGCTGAGAAAAAGAACCTAAATAGTTTTTAAAATGCTTTTTCTTAAAAAAAGATTCTTCAAAAAACAAAGAGGGCTCTTGTCTAAATAAGTTTTTCATATAGCCCCCACAAGAAGAGTCTGATAGGCATCAGATAAAGCCACTACAAATTCATCGATCTCATGCGTTGTTAAATCTGGACTTAAAGATAAGCTCAAAGTTGATTGGGCATATTTAGTATCATATCCTAAAAGCTCTACAAGAGAATCTATAGTAATTTCTGATCCTCCTCCTAACTCCACACACATCCTATTTGATAAAAGCATAAAATTAATCATCTCCTGATGGACATTAGGAAGATGTATTAAAAGCCTAGATAAACTTTGATTGAGTGTTGGGATAACAATTTCTGCTTGAGGTATCTTTTCTTTAATTTTTTGAACAAGATGCATTTTAGCCGAAATCATTTTAAGCATTTTTGAACTAGAATGATCATAAAATTCTTCTAAAGCTGTCACAAATTTTTCTAAAAATTCAGCTCCCACTGATTTAGCATGAGGAAGAAGATCGGTGAGCTCTTTTTTAGAAAAAATAACTGCGCCTTCAAAGCCAGCTGCCAAAGAGGCTAAATCAAAGCTTACAAAATCAGCGCTCAGCGTTTCAAAATCCCAAAATTTTTCACCAAAAGCCTCTGTCACATCGAGGTGATACAAGATGTTGTTTTTTTGCAGAAGATCGCTAATTTGATGATGCTCATTATTAATAGTGCCAAGAACGGGGTGGACAAGTCTTTGGGAAAAAAACTGGATTTTAGGACCGATTATTTCACTTAGAGCTTTTAAGTCTATTTTACCCTCTTTACTGACAGGTGTAAGATGGGAATAGATCTGCCATTTTTTGGCCTTTTTTGCAAAATCAAGGATGCCATGCGTAGCTGTGGCTTCAAAAAGAAAATGGTTTTTACCCGTTTGTGTAGTCTCTGATAAGAAGATATGATGCGCTAGCGCACAGAAAGCTTCCGTTGATGAATTAAAAAAATAGATATGCGGAAGGTGTTTAGATTTGAGTCCTTGCTCTATTTTTTCAAATAATTTTTTACATGCAAGTTCGTGTTTGTGATTTGCAGCTATTGGGATGAAAAAAGGATCTTTAGCCTCTAAAGAAATCTTTTTACTGGATGTAAAATCAAGAAATTTTTTCATAACGGTTGCGTGTCATATCATAGCGATAGACAATGGGTTTCCCTGTTTCAAGCTCTAATTGTGCCACCTCATCCTCTGATAGATGGTCTAGGTGCATTATTATAGCTCTTAATGAGTTTCCATGGGCAGAAATAAACACGTTTTTTTGATCTTTTAAATAGGGCAAGATGACTTTCTCAAAATAAGGCCAGGCCCTTTCTACTGTCATTTTAAGACTTTCCCCTTCAGGAGGTCTTTCATTATAGCTTCGACGCCATTTTTGGACCTGCTCAGCTCCATAGCGGCTGGCAGTTTCGGCTTTATTCAATCCTTGAAGCTGCCCGTACATCCTCTCATTAAGCTGCCAGGCGCATATCATAGGGATGGTTTGTCTTTTAGTTTCATCCGAGTAAATATGAGCCCAGCCCTGCATCCGGTCGTCACTGGGGTTCAAAATAACAGGTATTTTGTGATCTTTATGAGCCAGCATAGATAAGCTTGCTGTCATTTTGGCCCGGATGAGCTGGGAGGAAAAAATCACATCTATAGGATAATTTTTAATGATCTCACCCGCTGCTAAAGCCTGTTCGATACCTAGGGGACTTAAGGGGACATCGACCCATCCTGTAAAGATATTTTTTTCATTCCATACCGATTGACCGTGACGTAGTAAGATTAAATAGCTCATTTTAAACCCCTAGTTATTCTAATTTTCATCCTATAGGATTTAGCCCTTTTTTTTACCTAAATTCATTTTACAGCTTAATATTAATAAACCTTTGTTTAATAAAAACAAGGATCGCTTTAATTGAAGTTTTTTGATAAACTTTTTTAAAATCTAAGAGAATTATGAAAAATCGGTTAAGTAAAGTTTTAGCCTCGTGTGGGGTTGCTTCTAGACGTAAGGCAGAAGAGCTTATTTTTAATGGGAATGTGTCGGTTAATAACATGGTTATTAAGCTACCTCAAACCCCTGTGGACCTAGACAAGGATGATATCCGAGTTTTTGGCAATCCCATCAAAAGCAAAGAAAAAAAAGTTTATTTTCTCCTTCACAAGCCTACCGGTTTTATCTGCTCTTCTAAGAAAATAGGGTCTAAGAAAATTGTTTTAGAACTTTTTGAAGAATTACCTTATCGCCTTTTTACAGTTGGTAGATTAGATCGCGAAACCTCTGGTCTTCTTGTAGTGACTAATGATGGCCATTTTGCTAATGAACTTATCCACCCCTCTAACGGGATCTGCAAAGAGTATCTTGTTAAAACCGTTCAAGAAATTTCATCTGAACACCTTGAAACCATTTCTCAAGGGGCTTTTGTTGAAGGAGAATGGGTTAAACCTAAAAAAGTGACAAAAGTTCGCAAAGGAACCCTTAAAATTGTCCTTATGGAAGGAAAAAAAAGAGAAGTTCGTTCCCTTGTTGAAAAAGCAGGCCTTACCCTCTTAACCCTATCAAGAATTCGTATCGGCGGCTTAAATCTTGGTTCTATTCCTTATGGTAGTTACCGAGAAATGACAGAGAGCGATAAAAAGCAGCTTTTACAAAAAAGCTAGGAATCTGTGACACTAGGTTGTTAACAACAACTCTTGTAATTTTATATGCGCACCATAGCTCGCTTGTTTAGCCGTTCTCCGTTTTCACCTCTTCAAACTCACCTTAAAAAAGTTGGTTTTTGTTTTGATGCCCTCGCGTCGGTATTTAATAAACTTACAAGCCACGATCTAAAAAGCTTTGAAAAAGCTTCCCTAGAGATTGCCAAATTAGAACAAGATGCAGATATTACTAAAAACGATATCCGCAATCACCTGCCAAAAAGCCTGTTTTTACCCATTGATCGAGGTCAATTTCTAGAAATTCTTTCTTTACAAGACACTCTTGCAGATAAATGCGAAGAGATCGCTTTTATTTTGACTCTTCATCCGATGAATGATGTAGGAACGTTAAAAGAAGATATTGTACAATTTTTTGATAAAACCAAAGCGGTCTACAAAAGCGCTGTGAAAATTATTCAAGAAATCGATGAACTTTTAGAATCCTCATTTGGAGGCCAAGAAGCAGAAAAAGTCAAAGCTATGGTAGCAATTACCGCCTCATTAGAAATCGAGGTCGATAAAATGCAAAAAACCCTTCTTAAAAAATTGTACCAACAAGGTGATCACCTTCCAGCTCCAAGTTTTACCCAATGGGTGATGCTCATCAAAGAGATCGCAGAGCTTTCTCATACGGCAGAGAAATTAGCTCATAGGGTTCGGATGGTTTTGGAGTTAAGATAACATGGACTCAATTTTAATTTTAAAAATACTCACCCTTTGTATTGGCTTTTACATGGCCTGGAATATCGGGGCTAATGATGTTTCTAATGCCATGGGAACCTCTGTTGGATCTAAAGCGCTAACTTTAAGAAGAGCTGTAATACTAGCTGCTATTTTAGAGTTTTCTGGAGCTTTTTTAGCAGGTAGTGAAGTGTCTGAAACCATGCAACGGGGTATTATCAATATTGAGATCTTTCAAGATCGACCCTTAGAGCTTGTCATTGGTATGTGCGCTGCCCTTTTGGGAACAGGTCTTTGGTTACAAATTGCTTCTTATTTCGGTTGGCCTGTTTCTACAACCCATGCCATTGTGGGTGCTATTGTGGGATTTGGAGCCCTTATCGGAGGACCCTCTAGCATCGACTTTCCTGTTATCGGTAAAATTGCTGCAAGCTGGGTGATTTCTCCTTTAGCTTCAGGAATTATTGCCTTCTCCCTATTTTCCCTATTGCAGCATAAAATACTCTACGCTTTTGCACCTGTAGAAGCGGCCCGAAAATTATTCCCCTATCTCTACGGTCTCCTTTTTCTTGTCTTTAGCGCCAGTTTCCTTTTAAACGGTATCGACAATCTCCATTTTTCATTATCAGCTTATCATATTGTCATGGTGAGTTTAAGCTGCGGGGCCCTTGCTTGGATCATTGCCAAATTGTTTTTTAGACAAAAAACTTCTGAATTTACCGAATGCACCGTTCCTGCGATTAAACACCTACCTCAAGCTCAGGCCAGTTTAGATAAAGTTTTAAAACATCTAAAACGTTTACAAGCTAATTCTTTTAATAATACGCATCAAAAGGCCTCTGAGCTCTATAAAGAAGCGCTCAATCTACAAAGCCAAGTAAACTTAGATTTAAGCACCCAACCTGCCGAATCTGAATATGCGATTGTCGAAAAACAATTTGCTTTTCTTCAAATCTTAAGTGCCTGCTTCGTGGCCTTTGCCCACGGCGCCAATGATGTAGCCAATGCTATAGGCCCTGTCGCTGCTGTTTTAGATATCATCGACAATGGCATCACCACAAAAGCGCTCCCAACCCCCTCCTGGCTTTTAGCCCTTGGTGGACTTGGAATTGTGGTAGGTCTTGCCACTTGGGGATGGAGAGTTATTGAAACCATTGGTAAAAAAATCACAGAACTTACCCCGACCCGGGGTTATACCGCTGAATTTAGTGCTGCCACTACCATTCTACTAGCTTCCAAACTTGGCTTACCTATTTCCACAACTCACTGTCTTGTAGGGGCAGTTCTTGGAGTCGGTATGGCAAGAGGATTAAGAGCCCTAAACCTTCAAACCTTAAAAGATATCGCCCTGTCATGGATTATTACACTTCCTGCAAGTGCGGTCTCTGCGATTGTCTTGTATCTAGGGCTAAAGAAAATTTTCCTTTGAAATCTATTTTTTAATTAAAACTTTAGCTTTGCATAAGCAGCAATCATGACTGACTTTACAACAAGAGCTTTTATTTTGTCTTACAAGCATCGCTGTGGAACAAAGCGGGTGGGTATCTTTTAATAATTTCTCTACCCAGCTAAAATCAGTATGAATGGCAGGAACTCGATCAGCTTCAATCCCCTTTTCTTTTAAAGGTTTTATATATTGCTGTTGAATTTCAAAAAGGGTTTCAATGTGATCTGAGGTAAAACTTAATGGGACAAATAAAACCTGTTTCTTGTTAAGCCATGTAAGATCTTCTGTCACCTTATCAATAGTATAGGGTCTTAACCACTCCCCTTTACCAAATTTAGATTGATAGGCCATGAAGTGATCAGCTTTTGGGAAAAAACTTTTTAGCTTTTCAAAGCTTGCCTGGCAATGTTTTTCATAAGGGTCATTGAAACAGACAAACTTTCTTGGAACTCCATGAAAGGAATAAAATAAACAAACCTCTTCTTCTTTGAGATTTTTTTCCAAAAGAGTTTTTTTAATATTGTGAGCATAGGCTTCAATAAATGATGAGTGGGTGGCGTAGCTTGGAATCCATTCCATTTTTTCAAGAGTACGTCCACACAGATTTTCTTCAAAAAACCGGGCACAACTTCCTGTTGTCGCATAGCTAAATTGTGGGAAAAGAGGTAAGGCTAAAATCTGAGAGCCTTCAAAGGTTTTTATATTATTAATAAACTCTTGATGGGTTGCTGGCAAATAACGATGAAAAGTAAAAACAGGAACTTTAAAGGTTTCTATTAGATAGTCTTTTAAACGCTCAGTATCAAAAAAAATTGGAGAGCTTCCTCCTATTTCATGATAATCTTCTGCAATCACTTTGGATCTTTTTTTAGCTATTTGAGAAAATAATAAATTATGCACAGCTTGAGGCCAGCCTGTTCTAACAACATCCTGGTCGCAAAGAAGCGATGTTAAAAAAGGTTTAACCTCATCAAGATCTCGCGGACCTCCAAAATTCACTAGCACTAAAGATTCGAACATAGGTTTTATAATTAATGTAAAATAAGAGTTGAATTTTAAAGGATACTCGATCAATTAAGAAAATAAAATCTAAATCTTATATCTCATAAAATTGCATGAAAAAAGTATTGATAATATCTTTTGGGATTATCGCTTTTTTAATAGGCGGATTT
>CAIPRZ010000001.1 GCA_903867585.1 uncultured Chlamydiae bacterium | reverse complement strand
TTTGAAATTCATCCTGCTTTTCTGGGGAGCATTGTCTTGTTTTTTTGGCTTCAACTACCTCTAATAGCAGAGGTTTAGTGTATGCTAAAGCCTTTATTTGCAAGGAGTTAAAGTTATCGTTAGGATCAATCGGAAATGCCTTCTTTGCAAAGATGTCTCCGGCATCCATCTTTTCAGCGACATCGATAATACATACCCCAGTCTCTTTATCCCCGTTAAGCAAGGCTGTTTGCAATGGAGATGGCCCTCTATATTTGGGAAGTAATGAAGGATGAACATTAATAGACCCAGAGGGGGGTATTTGTAAAATGTTTTTTTTAATTATTTCGCCAAAAGCTGCTACAACAAACAGGTCTGGTTCAAATCCTTTTAGAACATATTCAAAATCTTCAGTAGATACCTTGTCTGGCTGAAGAAGTGGGATATTAGGGCAGCACTCTAGTGAATAAGATTTAACAGGAGAAAAAGAGGGCCTTAGATTACGTCCTGACTCCTTGTCAGGCCTTGTTACGATAGCCGCAACACATTGTCCATTATCAACTAAAAATTTCAGTACTTCTTTTGCAAAATCAGATGTCCCAAAAAAAATAATTCTAAAGTCGTTAGACTTCATTCTCAGTTTCTTCTTGTTGGTTTAGCTCATCACAAATAAGGTTGCTTAATCCGATCAAGCCTCTTTTGGTAGATTTGCAGAACTGAATCCAGTGTGCAACTTGTTCATTCATCTCACATTCCTGCTCGATACGCTCTATAGCTTCAGAAAGACTTAAAGAAGATCTATATGTTATTTTAAAAGCTTTAGCTAGTTGTCTTCGCTGTTCTAAATTGAAGCCTCTTCGTCTTAGTCCAATTAAATTTAATCCAGCTACACGATATTCATAACCAGCGCCAATGGTAAAAGGAGGAACATCGCAGTGAATACGACTTAAGCCACCAACCATAGCGTGCATACCAATTCGTGAAAATTGATGAACAGGGGTCATGCCGCCGATAATAACATAATCTTCTACTATAACATGGCCTGCAAGCATAGCTCCATTTGCCATAATAACATTAGAACCTACTTCACAGTTATGAGCTACATGACAATAGGCCATTAAAAGACAGTTATCACCGATTTTTACAACTGAATTTTCTTGGCAGGATGAATTGATTGTGACACATTCTCTGATCTCACAATTTTTACCAATTTCTACAAAGGTTTTTTCGCCACGGAATTTTTTATCCTGAGTTTTAGTACCGATAACAGCAGAAGGATAGATAGTAGTACCTTCACCAATAGTTGTGTATCCATCAATGTAAGCGTGAGATTTAATGGTTACATTATCTTTTAAAATGACATTAGATTTAACAACAGCAAAAGGTTCTATGACAACGTTATTCCCAATAACGGCCCCTTCTTCAACAACTGCCATTGGATGTATTTGTAAATTAATCATCAAGCACCCTATTTAAATCTGTTCTTTTGATACTAAAGCAAAAGCGATCTCTGCTTCTGCAGCTAATTGATCATTTACTAGCGCTCTTGCTGCTACTCGACCACCTTTTGAGCTAAAATGCAATCCCTTGGCTTCAAGGATTAATTGATCTCCTGGAACAACAGGCTTTCTAAATTTTGCATTATTAATATTGAGCAATACGGCAATTTTTTCAACATACCCCTTTTGATGCACAAGAATTCCACCTGTTTGAGCTAAAGCTTCAAGTATTAAAACTCCAGGCATAATAGGAGCATCCGGGAAATGTCCATTAAAAAATGTTTCATTCATGGTAACGCATTTCAATCCAATGATGATGTTTTCATTCAAATCAAGATGGATAATACGATCTACTAGTAGAAAGGGATATCGGTGAGGGAGAATTTTAGAAATCCCCTTAATATCAATAACGGGAAGGTTTTTACCAGCAGGTTGCATTATACACACTCCAAAGTGATAAAATCATTTATTAGACGCCCTAGCGCAATATTAGCTGCATGGCCAGAACGGATAGCAAGAATATGGGCATTTAGAGGCCTTTCAAGCAAGGCCAAATCACCCACTAAATCCAAAACTTTATGTCGAACGCATTCATCTTTATATCGCAAACCATCAGGATTCATGACATGCCCGTCTTTGTAAACAACAGCAGCACTCAGACTTCCACCTAGAACTGATCCTTTCTCAATAAGTGGTGCAATTTCTTCGTATGAGGAAAATGTTCTAGCTGAAGCAAGATCGTCTAAAAATGTTTTTTGACTTAATTCAAGCGAGAGAAATTGTGTAGGTATTTTGTAATTTTCTGGAAAACGCAAAGTATAACTTACAGAAAACTTATCAGATGGAACAGCTACTATATGACACCCTTCAGAACTATAAAAAATAGGATGAGTAAGCTTGATAGGTTCAATAGTTAGGTTTTGTGTCGTAATACCTACTTTTAAAATGGCATTAACAAATACTTCAGAGCTTCCATCGAATATAGGAACCTCTGGTCCATCAAGTTCCACTATAGCGTTGTTAATTCCTAAAGCAGAAAAAGCTGCCATTAGATGTTCGACAGTAGACACACTTGCATCTGTGTTTCCAATTATGGTGCAGCGTGGCGTAGCTTTAACGGAATCTAAATTGGCCCGTATCGCAGCGCAATCTGGTATATCAAGGCGTTTAAAAACGATCCCAGACCCTTCACTGGCACCACTCACATTCATGCTGACTTGAGCTCCGGTAAAAAGACCAACACCTGATAAACTAAAAGATTTAGTCAGGGTTTTTTGATAATACATAAATGCACCTTAATGCTTTAATTTGAGCAATTGCTTTAATTACTCTTGGCTAAAAACAAATGAATTTAAGGTAATTGTTCATTATTCGCAAGGTGCTAGACTTCTTCATCGTGTTCTACTTTCGAATATTGAGGATACGAAGCCAAGACAATTAACCCGCCTAAGATAGCTAGATTCTTCCAAAACATGGTAGCTTGCATTTGTCTTTCAGCTCCTTCTAGGAAGTAAAAATGATGCACAATGAATGTTACAGGAGCTAAAAAAATAATTAGAAAAATCGCACCCAATCTATATTTTATTCCTAGAAAAACTGAAATGCCGCCTATCACTAAAATAAATAGGGTAACAATAGATAGAACTGGCACAAATGGCATAACCTTTTCTACTGAAGTTTGAATCCACACAGATCCCCCGCTATGCTCAGAAATACTATAGAGGGCATTTGTTAGTGAACTCTCAAAACCATCAAAATCAGAGATATGCGCAAACCCTGCTATTAAAAATATAGCGCTCATACAAATTCGAGCGATAAAGAAGAAAAATTTTTTAATCGAGCCCAAAATAGCCTCATAAATTTTAAGATTTTACTTTGTATACCAAATTTCTTTTGAATCGACAATAACCATTTTATTTAGGAAAATTAGCTAATGTTAAGTTTTCGCGATTACCATACTCTTCAAATTTTAGAATCCTACTCTCAATCCAATCTTCCCCTAGATGCATTACTAAGGAACTATCTTCGCTTGCATAAAGCTATCGGCTCTAAAGATAGAAATGCCATAGCTCAAAAAATTTATTTTATTATTAGAAATTTATCGCTTATAGATCACCAAATCTCTCACCCTGTAACATGGGAAAAAAGAATTTTATTTATGAATTCTTATGAGCCTAAAAACAATTCAAGTCTTCCCTTGCATATTCAGTATAGTTGTCCTAAGTGGTTATTTGAGCTTTTAAAACTACAATACGATGAGCTTGTTTTAGAACAGATCCTAAAAATTTCTAACACTGAAGCCCCTTTAACTATTAGGGTGAACACGCTTAAAACAACACCTGAAGATTTAGAGGCTGAGTTAAAAAAAGAATTCACTCTAAATAAATGTTCCTCTTCCCCCTTAGGGTTTAAATTTACAAAAAGAGAACCTGTTACCAGTCACCCTCTATTTAAACAGGGCTATTTTGAAATTCAAGACGAAGCTAGTCAAATGGCCATTTTAAAACTTGATATAACACCAGGTCAGCATATTTTGGATTATTGCGCCGGTGCTGGAGGAAAATCTTTAGCGGCAGCCCCTCTTCTTCACAACAAAGGTCTCCTGTATCTGCATGATATCCGCTCTCATGCTATTAAAGAGGCCCAAAAAAGATTTCTTAGAGCGGGCATCCACAATGCACAGTTTTTTGATCCTATTAAACCCCTTCCTGGAAATCTAAAACAAAAAATGGACTGGATCATCCTTGATGTCCCTTGCTCAGGCACTGGCACTTTAAGACGCAATCCTGATCTAAAATGGAAAATTACTCCAGAATCCTTATCACGCCTAATCAAAGAACAACAAAAAATTTTTGATGAGGCCCTCTATTATCTAAAACCAGGAGGAAAAGTTGTTTATTCCACCTGTAGTATTTTAGAGATGGAAAATAAGCATCAAATCGAGTTTTTCCTAGAAAAATACCCATCTTTAAAAAAATTAGATGAATTGATTCTTCTTCCAGAAGAAAATAGCCATGATGGCTTTTATTCCTGTATACTATGGCTTGATGATAAGAGACCAAAATGATTAAATGCAGTTTTGCAACCCGGGTTAGCTCATGAATTTATTTTTAATATGTTTGACAAGCCTACAACTATTTGCCTTCAACCCCCTTCAAAATACATCCGATTTTCATGAACCTAAGCTAAAAATAAATAATCGTATTCTTGTGACCGTCATGAATAAACCGATTACTGTTCTTGATGTGGTAAAAAAAATGAATGTAATCTTAGAACAAAATTATCCAGAATATAGACATATCGATTCTGCAAGACACCAATTTTATTCCCAACAGTGGAAAACTATCCTTTATCAAATGATTGATTCAGAGCTCATGCTAAAAGATGCTGAAAAACTTGAAATCAAACTTTCTGATGCTGAGATAAGAGAAGAAATTCATTCCCGTTTTGGTCCCAATATCATGAAATCTTTATCTTCTATTGGAATCTCCTATGATGAAGCTAAAAAAATGGTTGAATCTGATCTTTTAACTCAAAGAATGCTCTGGTATAGAGTCCATTCAAAAGCTCTTACTAATGTTGTTCCTCAAGAGATCAAAAAATCGTATCAAGATTATGTATGCAAAAACCCTTCTAGTGATGTTTGGACCTATGAGGTCATGTCAATAAAATCTAAAGCAGAAGAAACTGGATCTCTGCTTGCAGGTAAAGCTTTTGATATGCTCAGCGCAGCTAAATTAGGACTTAAAGAAGCAGCTTTAGCGATAAAAAATGAATCTAATAAAGATGCAAATATACAAATCACAGTTTCTGATTTGATTATGGCTAAAGAATACGAACTCTCAACTAATCATAAAGATGTCCTAAAAACTCTTAAAACGGGTCAATATAGTGAACCTGTTGAGCAAATCGGTAAAAATGGTAAAGAAAAAGTATTTAGAGTTTTCCATCTGATTGATCATGACAAAAAGGAACCTGAAAAGTTCACCAAATTGGCCGATCAATTTAAAGACAAACTTATTCAAGAAAAAATTAATGATTTTAACAAAAATTATCTAACAAAATTACGCTCTCGTTATGGATTTAACGATCTATCTCAAATTGAAAAAATAGAGCCATTTACTCTCGAATAGTGAATATTTATAAACCTTCAGAGTTAAAGCAGTTTTTAGAAGAGAATAATAAAAGGGCTAACAAGCGGCTGTCTCAGAACTTTCTGATCGATAAAAATATCTTAGAAAAAATCATCCATTCCATTTCCCCTTTTAAAAGCTCACCTGTTTTAGAAATTGGGCCAGGTCCAGGGGCTTTAACAGAGCAACTTTTATTAAAGGGTTTTCATGTAAAAGCGATTGAACTTGATAAAGAATTTTGTGATTTACTTAAGCAAAGATTTTGTCCTACCTATCCCGATTTTCATGTATTTCATGAGGATTTCTTAAAGTTTGATTTATCCTCCCTTTCCAATAAATCTCAGCCTTATACCGTGGTAGCTAACTTGCCTTACCACATTTCAAGTAAAGCCCTAATCAAGTTACTGATTAATGCTAAATTTTTTACCTCATTAACTCTGATGGTTCAAAAAGAGTTCTTTGAACGAATTTTAACTCTTTCGGGAAAAGATTACGGAATCATTAATATCTTATCTCGAATATGTGCCACCCATATCGATGGCTTTAAAGTATCACGCAAATGCTTTTTTCCAGCCCCAAGGGTTGATTCATCCGTTTTACATATGAGTTTAAACTGCTCTATAAATCCTGAAACCCTAGAAAAATTTTACCAATTTTTAAAAACTGGATTCTCTTCTAGAAGAAAGAAGCTCCTTTCAAATTTAGCAGAAACCTATGAGATTGCGGCCTTAAAAGAGGCTTTTAAAAATTATGATATAGATGAAAATTCTCGCGTAGAATCAATAAGCCCTGCTACCTATTTTCAATTATTTGACTTTTTGACTAGATGACTTTCTAGACATGATATAAGCCATAATAAAAAATCCAAGACCTAATAAAATCATATACTTATGGAAAAAGAGGGCTCCGCAAAGCGTATCCATTGAAGAACTAATCTTATACATCAAGGTATACTCTACAAAATTTTGTGCATAAAGCTCTTTTCTAATAACCATATTTTTTGAAGGTTTATCTAAAACCTCAATAACTCCAACACAGTCCCCAATTTGAATAGGCAATTTTTTATCAAACCAATTAACTTTAGTCTCTATTTCTAGAGGCTCGGAAGGATAATAAACTAAATCAATATCTTCATTTAAAATA